>JAJBVW010000055.1 GCA_020866945.1 Oscillospiraceae bacterium | reverse complement strand
CGCCGCCGTTGCCGGTCGAACTCTCCCCGGAAATCCTGCCGCCTGTCATGGTAAACTTGCCGTTGACCACACGCACGCCGCCGCCGGAGGACGCTTTGCCGCCTGTGACCACGCCGGTTCCGTCACTGGTTTCGGTTGCGCTGCTGTCCGTCAGGGTTAGGGTTCCGTTCACGATAATCACAGCTCTGGTACCCGTCCCGGTCAGGGTATGGCCGCGCAGGTCGATGGTGACGGTCTCGCCGGAAGGAATGGTGATGTCTTTCGTCAGCGTGAGATCATCGCTCAAATAATAGCTCCCCGTGCTAAGCTCTCCGCTATCACTGGTCAGCGCCGTCTCCGTCGCCGTAAGGGCCGCAGAGCCTAGAACAAGGGTCTCCGTCTCCTCCGTTTCCAGGGACGCGGCCTCGGCCTCGCCGCTGGCGGGGTCGTTGGCTGTCTCCTCCTGGTCGCCGGACTCCTCCGCCGGGTCTTCCTCCTCGGCGGGGTCTGCCTCTGTCTCCCCGGAGGCTTCGGGTTCATCCTCTTCCTGGGCCTCCACGATTTCCCCGGCTGGGTCATCGGTCTCCCCGCTGGCCTCGTCCGCGAACACGGCGGCGGGGGCCAGGGATACCACCAGCATGCGGGCCAGGAGGGCCGCGAAAATTCTTTTCTTCATGCGAATCGTTCTCCTTTTAATTTTTGACATAGGTTTCACATTTCGGCGCACAAAAAGAGCGCGTTTCCCCCGTGGTTTACAGAGAAAACACGCCTATGATTTGTAAAAATTTTCCAGCCAGCGAAAAGGGCGCAGTTCTACCCTGCTGGCTTTCCTGCTTGAATATGCCCGCTCTCGTCACGGCTGTCAACCCCTTTTTTGCGCTTTGGGCCGTTTGTTTGCTAGAAAAATTAAACTTTTCCTATCTATCAGTATAATATAAACCCCGCGCCAGTGTCAATCATTTTTTGCCAAGGGGGCGGGGGCATCATGCCCAAATCGTTCCTACAAACATATCCGTCGTATCGGCGGCGGAGGTGTCAAACCCGCTGACATCCAGCTCCGTGAGGGAGCTGCAATTTTTGAACATATACTTCATATCGGTGACGCCGGAGGTGTCCCACCCGCTCAAATCAAGAGATGTCAGGGAGCTGCACTCATAGAAGGCAGACCACATGACCGTTACACTCGAGGTATCCCAGGCACTCACATCCACGGATTCCAGCGAGCGGCAATGGGCGAAAACGCCCATGATGGTCGTCACGCTGGAGGTATCCCATCCGCTTACGTCTACATACGGCAGGGATTCGCAATACGAAAACACTTCCTTAAGGTTTTCGGCGCTGGAGGTGTTCCATGTGCTCACGTCCAGGCTTGCCAGCGCCTCGCAGGCAAAGAACATACCCTCAAAATCGGTCACAGACGACACATCCCAGGCGCTCAGATCCAGCGACGTCAGCGAAACGCAGTCATCGAACATGGAGTTCATAGTGGTCACGCTCGAGGTGTCCCAGGCGCTCACGTCAAGCCAGGCAAGGTCGCTCATATTGGCGAACATACTTTGCATCGTCGTCACCAGGGACGTATCGAACCCGCTGACATCCGGGCTGCTCAAACGGAAGCAGGAGACAAACATACGCTCCATATTGGTCACGTTTGAGGTATTGAAGCCGCCGACCTCCGCCGTTTCTAGCTTCTCGCAGGCCGCGAACATGGCATACATACTCTGCGTATTGTCGGTGTAAAAGGCTCCGTTTGTCACGAAGGAGGTCATATTGCTGTATCTCGCGAAGAGATACCCGCAGTCAGACGGGGCTTCCACGCCGCCCTCCCCCGCGATATAAAGGTCATAGAGGTCTCCGTTCGGAGCCACCCACGCCATGACGGAGCCATCCTGCGCTTTGGAAACGTCCCAGGCGTCCTCCGGCATCGTCTCCAGCGTGTCAAGTATGGTCACGCTCAGAATGGACGCGCGCAGATAGTCGCTGCCGAGCACCGTGGCATCCGTATCGCTTTGTCGGTCAGACTGCATGATGTTTCCGCTGCCGGCGGAGGCTGTTTCCTCCGCTTCCGGCCCGGCTTCGGCAGTTTCTGCTTCTTCGTCAGCCGCCTCCGCCGTCTGCTCCTCATTAGCGGGAGAAGCCGTCTCCGCCATTTCCTCCGCAGCCGCTTCGCCTTCCGCGGCGTCGCTGCTGCCGCCGGAGCACCCGGCCAGCAAGCACAGGCAGCACAGTACCACGCAAAATACAAACAGTCTTTTCATTTTTCCTCCTAAGCTTATCATGGGAAACCACAGTGGTTTCCCGGAAGTCATACGCCTTCAAGCACCGCTTTGCGCGTTTCTGCCGCCGTGTCCGCGAGCTTCATGCCGGAGATGAACTCCTCCGCCGTCATGATTTGCGCGCCGACGTTTTGCATATCCCGCAGATTGCCCTGCTGTATCTCCTCCGTCTGCGACGATGTGCAGTCGCTGAGAACGACGACATTATACTCGAGCGAGATGCCGTCATAGCAGGTGGTGCGGACGCAGTTTGGCGTCGTCGTCCCGACGAGGACGACGGTGCTTATCCCCAGGCGGCGCAGAATGCGGTCAAGCTCCGTGTGAAAAAAGGCGGAATAGCGCGGCTTTATAAGGAAATAATCCCTGTCGCAGACGCCGAACTCCGCCGGGGCGTCGGCGGATATATCCTCCGCGCAGCCATCGGACAGGGCCTTGCCGCCGGCCAGCCAGCTTTGAAACCGCGTATGCTCCACGTCGCTCCCGTCCGCCCTGTACCTGCGCGAGACGAAAAAGACCGGCACCCCGCTTTCGCGGCAATGTCCTATCACCCGCGCACAGGCAGGCACAGTAGCCCTCGCGCCTCGTATGCACTGCGCAGAGCGTTCGTTTATAAAGCCGTTTTGCATATCAATTACAATAAGCGCGCATTTCGTGTTCACGGTGCAGCTCCTATATCATGGTATTTCGCCGGGGGGAGATTCTATTTTACATGAGGCAGGAGGAAATGTCCAGGAGGACGGAAGGGGAAATATATTGCCCGCGGCTGGTAAATCACGCTCTGAGACAGCACAGCGCATTGTTTGAGCTTGCTCGTCCGCGCTGGCGTGACACGCTTTCTATTTCCCCCAAACAAGAAAACCACTCAAACCATGAGCGGTTTGAGGGATTTTCATGGAGCTGCCGGGACGCGGGGACTTGAGCGAATGCCGGGGATGGCGGCTTTATTGAATCGCGAGGCCCGCGGTATTGCCGGCAATAAAGCCGGAGGCCAAGGCCCATGACATATCATTCAGAGCCTGGCGTTTAATGCCGCCGAGAGAAATATGGCGTCCCGTGGCGAAATCGCCTGTTACAAAGAGATTGTCAATCACAGAGCCATCATCCTTATAGGCGTGCATTTCGGGATCGACGCGGACGCCGCCGAAGGCGCCATCGGTGTCCAGCTTGCCGCCGAGCGCAAAAAACGGCCCTTCAGAAAGCGGGAGCATAAACTGCGGCTCCTTGAAATACTCCCAGTCGGAGCCATCCCCGCAGCTTTTGTTGTATGTATCGACGGTCTCCTTCAGCGCGGCGGGGTCGATGCCAATCTCGGCAGCCAGCTCTTCTATACTGTCCGCCATTACAGCCTCCCGGGCATTTTTCCCGCTCTTGGACATGGCGTCTGTAAACCAGCCGACGATTTCCTCATAAGGGGGAAGCGGGGGAATCGCAAAGGGAGAGGGTTCGTCGCTGACGGTATTTTTTTGCGAGTCAGCGACAATCCTCCGAATGATATTGGCGGAAAATATAAAGTAGCTCTTCCCCTTTAGCAGCTGCAAAAGGACGTGCCCGGTGTCGAAGGGGTCGAGACGGGGAACCATTGGCTCGGCCACGAAGCGTTTACCAGTAAGATCCACGAGGATCGCATAGTCTGTGTGCGTCAGGGCGTCGAAATTTGAGGTCTCCTTAAAGCTGGTGATAGGCCCCATCAGGCGCAGGCAGAAGGAGTCCCAATCGACAAACGCATGGGCCTTCTCCGCGATAGGAATGGCGTCGCCGGTATAGGCGGGATTCTGGTGCGCGTTGGAAAGCACGTCGGCCTCCAGGTACGCGGGACAGACCTTTTTGACGACCTCCTCATTCCGAATCCAGCTTCCGGAGGAAATGATGCAGATATGGCAGTTTATCTTAACCTGGCCATCCGGCGTTTCCGCGATAACGGCAGAAATCCGCCCGTCCCGCAGCTCACAGTCCAGGGCGCGGTGCTCGGTGAGAAACTCTACCCCCAGCTCCCGGCAATAGCGAATCATGCAGTCAACAATCCTGCGGCCGGAGCCGTTATGAAAGGTGTCCAGCTGCGGCCCGATTTGCCCGTGGGTGGGTATGTCGAAAACATAGGGCCTGGGGCTGTACTGCGCGAGAATATCCGGCTGCTCATGCTCGCTGTACCAGTCGAAAAACTGGCCGGTTGCGAAAATCGCATTGCGCACGAGCTTCGGATCCAGCCGCCAGAGCGTCAGATCCATCATATTCCGTATGAAGTCATTAGACTGATCCGGAATATTTCTTTCCTCCTGCCACCTGCTGCGGAACGTCCGCATGGTGGAGGCAAAAAGCATTCCGCCGCCCAGGGTGCGCGTCTTTTCCAGAACAATCACCTTTTTGCCCGAAACCTCAGCCGCGCGGGCAGCCGCGACCAGACCAGACCCGCCGCCGCCGAGCACCAGAACATCACAGGTTTTTTCAGTCATGATGAGCACCGCCTCCGATGGATGAAAGATAGGCCGCCGCATTTTCCGCCGCCATTATGCCGGAGGTATACGCAAACCCTGACGTGTTGCCGGACATATGCTCCGGGTAGGTGCCGGCATACAGCGTATTTACCTCAGAGCCGACGCCGTAAAGCCCCGGAATCGCTTCCCACGAGGTATTTTCCACTTCCATCTTGTAATTGATTTTCAGGCCGCCAAGACAGCCAAAGCTATCGACAAAGAACTGCGCCGCGTAATATCGCGGGCCGTGCAGGGGGAAGAGGTTTTCCTTTTTGAAGAATATGCTGTCATTTTGCTGCTCGCACATGAGATTATATTCCTCTATGGTGGCCTGGAGGCACTCCGCGTCGATGCCGGTCTGCATCGCCAGCTCCTCAATGGAGTCCGCCGCGAAAACATAGGGGTAATTCATGGCCTTCGCCTCGGCTACGACCTTCTCGTAGTCGGTCTCGGGCGCGAAGCCCGGGGGCGCTTCTACGGGGATCGTTCCGCTGCGATACAGCTCGGCAATGCTGCTTGCGCAGAGGGAAAAGGCCGTTCCTCCGGGCTGACGGTGGATCGCATTGGCAACGAAAAACCGGTCATGCCAGGCCTCGTTCATGAACCGCTCGCCCTTGAGGTTGACCATCAGGTTCCGGCTGGCCAGAATTTCCCAGCCCTCCTTTGTCCCCACAGGGCCGCAGTGAATCGGCATTCCCTTATAGGCGTCTACCATCATTTCGCTTCGCGCGGCGCCAATATCCCAGGCCATCTGCATACCATCCCCGCATATATTGGGGCGCTGACAGGAGAAAAAGATGTTTACGTTGTTTTCATAGCTGGTGTATTTTTTAATCAGCTCGGGGTTTCCCATAAAGCCGCCTGTAGCGATGACGACTGCCCCGGCGTGCACCTCCGTCTGTTCCCCGGCATCGTTTTGAACCACGACGCCGGTCACAATCCCATCCCGGCAAAGGAGCCGGACGCCTGCGGTATTAAAATAGAAATCCACGAGGCCGGTGTTCACGGCCCGTTTATGCAGCAGCGTGGGGATATACATCCACATATTCCGGCCGTCCGGCTCCTTAAATTCCGGATTCTCGGCAATGACATGGCAATAGTATTCCTTTTCGCCGGGCTTTGTAAAAGGGCTTGCAGACGGGTCTGCGTAAATGACGCCATAATCCTCCAGCCACTTGATGGTGAACGCTGTTTTGCGGATATATTCCGAAGCGAGGCGGGCGTCGATTTGCCCATGTGTAAAATCAAAGAGATAGTTGAGGGCGTTTTCCGCGGTTCCCTCCGTCATCCCGTATTTCTTCTGGATATGCGTGCCTGCACCGAATGGACCCATGCCGCCGTTATTCACCCCACCCCAGGTGGACGTCTTTTCAAACACGGCTACCTTCAGCCCAAACTCACTGGCTCGCAGCGCACAGGAAAGGCCGCTCGGCCCGGCGCCGAGCACCGCAATATCGGTCGTTATTTTTTTCAAGGCAATTTCTCCTGCTTACAGTTTACAGTTTGTTGATTTCCTGGACGTTGTGACAGGCGACAATATGGCCGGGCATAATCTCCGCCGGCTCGGGAAGCTCCTTCGTGCAAAGCTCCGTGGCGTAGGGGCATCGCGGCGCAAAGCGGCAGCCGGGCGCGGGATTGATAGGCGAGGTCAGCTCTCCCTCGAGCAAAATCGGCTCCTGCTTCACGCGGATGGACGGCTGGGGAATCGCCGAAAGAAGCGCCTTTGTGTAGGGATGCAGGGGGCGCTCAAAAAGCTCCTCCGATTCGCAGGTCTCAACCATGCAGCCCAGATACATGTGAAGATTCTCGTCGGATATGTGATTTACGACGGACAGGTTATGCGTGATAAAAATATAGGTAAGGCCCATCTGCTCCTGCAAGTCCTGCAAAAGATTTAATATCTGCGCCTGGATGGAAACGTCCAGCGCCGAGACAGGCTCATCGCAGACAATAAACCTGGGGTCCATGGCCAAGGCTCTCGCAATGCCCACACGCTGCCGGCGGCCTCCGTCCATTTCGTGCGGGTAGGCGTCCGCAAAGCGCTCGGCAATCCCGACGGTGTCCATCAGGCTTTTGAGCCGTTCCTCAAGCTCCGGCTTTTTGATATGCAGGTTTGCAAGCTTCAGAGGCTCCGTAATCTGCGCGCGGACGCTCATGCGCGGGTCGAGCGAGGAAAAGGGGTCCTGAAAAATAATCTGCATATCCTTGCGCAGCTCTTTTTGCTCTTTCTTTTTTAAATGTGTAATATCCTTGCCGTCAAAGATAACGCTGCCATCGGTCGCGGGGGAAAGCCCGATAATGGTTCGGATAAGGGTAGATTTGCCGCAACCGGATTCGCCGACGACGCCCAGCGTCCTGCCCTGCTGAAGCGTGAAGGAGAGATCCTCAACCGCATGGAGCGTGCCGCGGGGCGTGCTGAAGTATTTACAAAGGTGCTTGACCTCCAGGATTGGCTGGCTCATTTCTCATCCTCCTTTGTCAGATCCCTGCACAGACGGCAGCGGGTGAAGTGACCGGCGCAAAGCTCCGCATAGGGCACATCCCCGGTGGAGCAGGCCTCTGTGGCGTATGGACAGCGCGGGTGGAATTTGCAGCCGTCAGGAAGATTGACGGGATCCGGCAGCATACCGGGAATGGGCTTCAGGCGGCCGCGCTTTTCGGAGAGCTTGGGGATGGAATCAAAGAGACCCTTGGTGTAGGGATGCGACGTATGCTCAAAAATATCCTCTGTCGAGCCATATTCCACAATTTCGCCGGCGTACATAATCGCGACCTTATCGCAGGTCTGCGCCCCGATGCCAAGGTCATGGGGGATGAGAAGCATAGCGGTGTTCCGCGTTTGTCTCAAATCCATACTCATGCGCAGCACCTGGGCCTGGATGGTCACGTCCAGGGCGGTGGTCGGCTCGTCCGCAATCAGAAGATCCGGCTTGCAGGCCAGCGCGATGGCAATCACGACGCGCTGCTTCATGCCGCCTGAAAACTGGTGCGGATATTCTCCGGCGCGCTCGCCGGGTATCCCGACCATTTCCAGAATCTCAATCATGCGCTCCTCCGCCTCCAGCTTTTTGCACTTGCTGTGCTGGAGGATGACCTCCATAATCTGATCGCCCACGGTGAGCACTGGATTGAGCGCGGACATGGGATCCTGATAAATCATGGCCATGGTCTCGCCGCGCATTTTGCGTATCTCCTTGTCGGGCAGCGCAAGAACATTCTGTCCCTTGAGCCAGATCTCTCCGCCCATGACCTTGCCGGGCGGCGACTGAAGAAGTCCCATAATGCCAAGCGCGGTGGTGGTCTTGCCCGCGCCGGTCTCCCCTACCAGGCCGAGAACCTCGCCCTCGTTGAGCGTAAGCGATATATTGTTCACGGCCTGTACGTCGCCGTGCTCGGTGTGATAGTGGATGGACAGGTCTTTAATAGTAAGCAGTTCCATAATTCTCTCTCCTTAACGGTCGCGCAGGCGGGGATCCATGGCGTCGCGCAGCCCGTCGCCGAGCAGGTTGAACGACAGCATTGAAAGGCCAATCGCAAGGCCGGGGAAGAAAAGCATACTCCAGCTTTGCCGTATGTACTCCCGTGCTGTGGCCAGCATATTGCCCCATTCAGGCGTAGGAGGCTGAACGCCAAGGCCGATGAAGCTCAGGCTGGAAATGACCAGGATAGAATCGCCAAGGCGCATGGTGATTTGAACGATAAGCGGCGCAAGCGTGTTCGGGATAATATGCTTCCAGATTATCTGGGCGTCGCTCGCGCCGAACGCCTTCGCCGCGTCGATGTATTCCTGATCCTTGGCCAGCAATACGGAGGCCCGCAGCTGACGGGTCAGGGCGGGTATGCCGCCTATCGAGATGGCAATGGCCGTATTGAAGATGCCGCTGCCGAACGCGGTGGAAATGGAAATGGCAAGAAGCAGGCCGGGGATTGCATTGAAAACATCCAGAATACGCATGACGATGTTATCAAACCGCCCGCCATAGAAGCCGACAAGGGAGCCGAGAATCAGCGCAATAACAACGCTGAAGGCACAGGCTATGGCCGAAACCACAAGAGAGGTGCGGGCGCCGTATATGATGCGCGTGAAGGTATCCCGGCCATAATTGTCCGTTCCCATCAGGTGCGCAAGGCTGGGGCCTTGAAACGCGGAGGAGAGATCCTGCTCGCTGTAGGAATATGGTGTGATAACGTCCGCAAAAATGGCGACCAGAACCATCAGGCAGATATAGCACAGGCAGACCATGGCGACCTTATTTTTGCAGAGCTGGTGCCAGATTTCATACCACTGGCCCCTGTGTATGGGCGTCGTGATGGTTTTTGTTTTGCGCAGATGAATCATTTGGCGCCTCCTTTTTGCAGCTGCGGGCGTTTTTTCCGGCTCTGCCCCTCATACTGCGCCTTGATGCGCGGATCTATCACGGCATAGATAATATCCGTGAGAAGCGTAAGAAGCGAGATAATCAGCGCGCAGACCAGAATACACCCCTGAATGGTGCTGTAATCGTTGCTGGCGATGGAATTTTTAATCAGCAGACCCAGGCCGGGTATATTGAATACCGTCTCGATAATAATAGTACCCGTAACGGAAACGCCCATGATAAGACCAATGACGGTGACAACGGGAATCAGCGCATTTTTCAGGGCGTGCTTAAAAATCACATCGCGCTCAGAGATGCCCTTGCCCCGCGCGGTACGAATGTAATCCTGCCTTATGACCTCCAGCATGGAGGAGCGGGTCATTCGCGTGATAACGGCCACAGGACTCAGACTGACGGCGATAACAGGCATAATGTAATGACTGGGCGAGCCAAGGCCCGAGATGGGCAGGAGGTTCAGCTTGAGGCCAAAGAGATACATAAGCATCATGGCGACCCAGAAGTTCGGGAGGGCGTTCAGCAGCACGGCAAAGAAGGTCGCGCCGTAATCGAAACCGGAGTACTGATGCGTCGCGGCGACAACGCCCAAAATGAGGCCAATCACAACGCTGATAAGCGAGCCGGAAAGGCCAATCACAAGCGTGGGGCCTAATTTTTCCATAATAAGCTCTGTGACGGGAACCTTGTATACATAGGATGTACCGAGGCTCTGCTCAAAAATGATTTGCCGGAAATAATCCAGCAGCTGAATAATATAAGGACGATCCAGCCCCCACTCGTGCTCCAGCTCAGCGATGGACTCTGTTGTGGCTGACGCCCCAAGGTAGACGAACGCGGGGCTTCCCGAGGAAAAGTAGTTGATGGTAAAAACAACGACGACAACGCCTGCCAAAATGGGGATAATCATCAACAAACGTTTTATTATATATTTGGCCATTTTATAATCCTCCACGGCGGGGAGCGATGGGGCTGTAAAAATACAGCCCCATTTTTGTGCTTATGCGGTAATCGGTATCTGTTCGCATGGGAGGCGTTTTATTACCCAACCAGCGCGAGATTCGGGATGCACTGTCCGTCGCAGCTTTCGGCCCAGCCGGTAACGCTGTCGGAAACCGCCCAGTTGGAGGTCTCCTCGAAAATCGGCAATGCCCAATAGCCCTCATACATAAGCTCCTGAATCTGCGTGTAATACTCCTGACGCTCGGCCGTATCGGTGACGCTCTCGGCAGCGGCATCCAGCTCAAGCAGCTCGTCAGTCGGCCAGAGGCAGGGAGTCATGCCGCCGATTTTGCGGGGCAGGAAGGCGTCAGAGGGGTCTACGCAGTTCTGCGCGGCAGCCAGCGTGAAGGCAAAGTCGCCCGCTATCATGCCAGGCCCCCAGACAGAGGCTTCGGCACCCTCAATCGTCAGATTGACGCCTATGGCTGCCCAATATTCCTGAATGGCTTCCCAAATCTCGGCCACATAATCGCCGGGCTGATAGATGACGGAAATGCTCAGCTCGCCCTCCTCGTAGCCGGCCGCGGCCAGGCATTCCTTCGCGTATTCCACGTCATACTCATAGCCGCCCATATCAACATAGGCCCAGCAGCTTGAGGGAAGAACAGAGGTCGCCTTGGTGCAGGTGGAGCCGCATATATAAGTCACGATGGAATCGACGTCAATAGAGCAGAACAGCGCCTTCCGGAGGTTTATATCGTTATACATTTCATCCCACGGCTCGGTGGTCGTGTTAACCTCCAGGCACCAGACGGATCCGTTGGACTGCTGAACCAGGGACGCGCCGGAATAAGCGCCGTTCAGCAGGTCGTCCGCGTCGGTGGAGGTGGAGACCATGGCAACATCCAGGGTGCCCGCCTCAAATTCCAGCATACGGGTGAAGGAGTCGGAAATGAACTTGATGGTCACGGTCTCATAGTTGGCCGCCTCGCCCCAGTAATTGTCATTGCGGACAAGCTCAAAGGAGTCGCCCTTGTTCCATGCCTCCAGGCAGTAGGGGCCGGTGCCGTTCGCGACGGAGGTCACGCTGTCCTCATTGGCCTCGCAGAACTCCTCGCTGCGAATCATCATGAAGGGCTGCGCAATCAGATAGACAAGGCTCGCGGAAACCTGCGTGAGGTGCATCTCGATGGTATAGTCGTCCAGCGCGACGGTGTTGTCAAAATCAATCATGGAGATTTGGTCGCCGTGCAACGTGCCTTCCGCAACAATCTTATAGGTGTATAAAACATCCTCCGCCGTGAAGGCTTCTCCATTGTGGAAGGTAACGCCCTCGCGCAGATGAATCGTCAGAACCGTTTCGGTCTCGTCATACTCATAGCCGGTAGCCAGCAGATACGTGATATTTCCGTCCGTGTCGAAGTTCCAGAGGGTTTCATAGACAGCCCGGAACATGGTATAGGCGGAGTTGTCGGTGGCTTCAATCGGGTCGAGCACGTTAGGCTCGGAATCGACGCCGTAAACCAGGGAGGTCTTTGCGGCGGTGTCCGCGGCAGTGGTTTCGCCGGCGGTCTCTTCTGTTTCGGTGGCTTCTGTGGTGGTGGATTCAGATTCCGAGGAAGAATCGCCGGAGGAGCTGCAGGCGGCCAGGGATAAAATCATGGCCACGGCAAGCAGCAGCGAGAGCAGTTTTCTGATTTTCATTGGTTCGTTAGTCCTTTCTTTTTTTGATTTGTTGTATAACGAGCAAGCCATATATCATAGCCTGTTACAACCGGATGGGCCTTAAAGCGCCGGCAGATTTCGGACGGCAAAATAGGCGCTGTGGACAGCATCCTTTACCTTCCCGGCCTTTAAGCAGTCCCCGATGGGGACAACAAGAGGGGCGCAGCCCTGAAACGCCTCGGCCTCGGGCAGCAGCGGGTCTACCCCGACGGCATAAAGCACCGTGTCCGCCTCCAGAAAGCGGCTCTGCGCGCCGGCGGTTATCTCCATGCCATTTGCATGGATGGCGCTGCAAACGGTGTTATAAAGAATCTTTACGCGCCGCTTTTCCATCTCCAGCATCATGTTTGCCACATGAACCCCATAGCCCCCGCGGCCGACCCTGTCGCCCCGGGCCACGACCGTTACCTCATGGCCGGCTGTCGCAAGATGAATCGCCGTTTCGCAGGCGGTCATGCCGCCGCCAAGAATCAGGACGCGGCGTCCTATCGCCTCGGGATGATAATATGCCTCCGGCACGTACATGGCGTTTTCCGCGCCGGGAACGTCCGGCTTTCTCGGCCTCGCGCCAAGAGCGCATAGAATAACGTCCGCATTTTCCGCCGTTAAAAGCTCCCTTGTCGCTTCCACGCCGAGGCGGAGCGTTATGTTCGCGGCCTGCGTGTGGGCGATGAGGTAATCCTTAAAGCGCCTGAGGTCATATTTAAACGTGTCATAATCCGCAAACCGCAGTGCGCCGCCGAGGGAGGCTTCTTTTTCATACAGGACAACGCTGTGTCCGGCCTCCGCAGCGGTGAACGCCGCCTGCATACCGGCCGGGCCGCCGCCAACAATTACGATTTTCCGGGGAACCGCTGCCGGCAGCGCGGCGTCCAGCCACTGCTCATTGCCCGCGCGCGGGTTAACGGCGCAGCCGAGGGCGAACGGAGGCCCGAACTCGCCGGCCATGCAGCCAAAGCAGCGGATGCAGGGGACAACATCGCCGCTTCTGCCCGCCTTGGCCTTGCGGGCGAAATCCGGCTCCGCAAGCATCTGGCGCGCCATGGCCACAAAATCGGCCTGTCCGGAGGCGATGATGTCTTCGGCCTCCTCCGGCGTCATGATGGATCCGGCGGCAATCACGGGCTTCGACACGGCCTTTTTCACGGCTTCGGCAAGATAGACATTGCAGCAATGCTTATCATAAATACTGGGAAACATACGGTTGCCGGGGCCGTTCGTATATATGCCCGCCGAGACCTGGAACAAATCCACATACGGCTCGAGCATCTGCGCGATTTCCCCAACATCCTCCACATGATAGCCGTTTTCCGTCAGCTCATCGCCGCTTATGCGATACTCTATCAGCATATCCCCGCCGATGGCGTCCCGCACGGCCCTGAGAACCTCAATGGGAAAGCGCAGGCGGTTTTCCAGGCTGCCGCCGTATTCGTCCGTGCGGTGATTGGTGAGCGGGGAGAGAAACTGCGCGAGAAGCCAGCCGTGGCCGCCGTGAATCTGCACGCCGTCAAAGCCAATCACCCTAGCCATATAGGCGGCGTTTCGGAACGCCTCTATCGCATCCTGTATATCCTGCCCGGACATCTCCTGCACGACTACGCCGTCCGGCCTTGTAAATCCGCTCGGGCCGATGGGGTTTGCGGCGGCTTGTCCGGCATGGTTCAGCTGAATGGACGCCAGCGCGCCGAAGGAATGAATGACGGTGGTGAATTTCGACATATTGGTCATATAGCCAAATGTCATGGGAACATTCAGCAGGAGCTGCTCGTCCAGGGTTCCCTTATACGCGTGGACGCTGTCCACGGGCGTCTCCCCGAAGGTGACCTGTGCCGCTCCCCCGCGCGCTCTGGCCGCATAATACGCGATTCCCTCGTCGTTAATCATAAAGTTCTCCCGACATTGAGGGTGGCTGTGCGCGGAAAAGAGAATGCGGTTGCGAAACCGTTTTCCGCGGATTACCAGCGGCGCATTCAAATGGGGAAAGGAATCAGTACGGTTCATCAGGCCCTCCGCAAATCGTCTCAGCATTGATTATTTATTTCACGAATTCTCTTGTCTTAAGCATACGATTAACGGGGGTGGAAGTCAAATCACTTTTTTAACATACCGCTTGCTATACCATACCAAAAATGTTATAATTGCTATAACAACGCATGGGAGGGTGAGCGCATGACCAGCTTTCAAATCCAATGCTTTTTGACCGTGGGACTATATATGAATCTCTCCCGCGCCGCAGAAGCGCTTTTCATCACGCAGCCGGCGATAAGCCGGCATATCAGCAACCTGGAAAAAGAGCTTGGGTCGCAGCTTTTCGACCGGCAATACAAGCCCATCCGCTTCACCGATGCGGGAAGGCTGTGGTATCAGTATTTCACCCGGTGCGAGGAGGAATTTGGGAAAACCATGCGGCAGACGACCGCAAACACCCGGCAGCAGTGCGAGCCTATCAAAATCTCAATATGCAACGTATGGGACTGCAACGACCAGCTGCAAAAAAGCCTGGACAGCTTTTCCGCGGCACACCCGGAGCAGGAGCTGGTTTTCGCCCCCTCCCTGCCGGTAAACCTTACCCACGCCATGAGCCAGGACTATGGCAAGGCCGATGTTCTTTTTCATCTGGAAAAGGTGCTGCGCAAGCTGCCGGATTACAGATACTTTCAGCTTGCCAGGATTCCGAACGCATTGTTCTATTCGACCCGCCACCCGCTCGCAGGGAAGAAGGATTTGTCCCTGGCGGATTTTGAGGACTCCACCTTTTTGTATATCGCGGACGATGATGACCTCATATCAAACTCCGACATATGCCAACGAATCATAAGCGTCTTTTTAAATATTTTTTCCAAAGCGCCTAAAATGCAGATGGTTGAAAGCTCGGAGCTGGCCATTACCATGCTCGAGGACGGTCAGGGCGTAATGATGCGGGATGAATGGGCCAGGCTGCGCTACTATCCGCAAATCAAATACATCACAGTGCCTGACGAAGAATCCGTTGGCCTCGCATGGAATACAAAAAGCGACAACCCCGCCGTATATCAGCTTGCCCGGGAGGTAGTGAACTATTTCCGCGCGGCGGAGGACAGCGCACAGGATTTCTGATGGCTTGCAAAAGCGGTCAACTGAAAAGAACCACCCTGAATGCAGGACGCCACCCCTGCGTTCGGCGCTGGTTCTTTTTGATTGCGCGGCAAGCTATCGTCTCCGTTGGTGCCGGCTACGGGGGGAACCTCTCCCCCCGGCACCTATGGAACAGCTGCGCTGGTGCCTTCGCTGCGTATTTTATCGCGAAGGCGTTTGAGGCGTTCGAGGTCTTCCCGC
>JAJBVW010000104.1:6086-15117 GCA_020866945.1 Oscillospiraceae bacterium | reverse complement strand
AAGACCGCCCACGACCATGTTGGACATCTTGCCGCCGCCGCCGCCCATTAGGACGCCGCCCAGCATGGCGCCGGCCAGGACGGTAAATTCTGTGCCAACGCCCATGGAGTTGTTCACGGAGCCAATGCGGCCGATGTTCACGATCTGGGCGATGCCGAAGAATACGCCGGCTAGGGCGAACACCGCGATGCGCATTTTCGCCACGGAGACGCCGGACAGGGCCACGGCCTCCGGGTTGGAGCCAAGGGCGTAGACGTTCCGACCAAAGCGGGTCTTATTGAGAATGAAGGAGCCAATCAGCACCATGACAACCATCACCAGCACACCGGTTTTCAGGTTGCCGGAGAAGATTTTGATGTTGTAGCCGCCCAGAATCTTGAAGCCGTTGGACAGGTTGCGGTAGGTCTGGGTCATGCCGCCGGACAGCAGATAGGTCGCGCCGTTGAGTATGTACTGCATGGCCAGGGTGATGATGAAGGGGAACACCTTCAGCCAGGCGTAGACCACGCCGTTGATGGCGGAAAGCCCGGTGGCCAGGGCCACGCCTGCCACAGCCGCGATAAGGAAGGCCGGGAAGCTGGCCATGCCGTTGTTCATCAGGCCGAGGTTAATCAGCGCCATGGAAATGCCCACGGTAGAGACCAGGTAGCCGGTACTCAAGTCCATGCCGCCGCCCAGCATGATGAAGGTGATGCCGACGCCGATGATGACAAGATAGGCGTTCTGGCCCAGAATATTCAGAAGGTTTGCCAGACTCAGGAAGTTGCGCCCTGTGATGATCTGGCACAGGACAAAGAAGATGATCAGCAGTCCAATCAGGACGAAGACCATGGTCATATCCTTCAGCTTGTTTTTTACTTTCTCCATGTTGTTTTTGCCCCCACAAATTTAATTCTCATCGTGAACACTGGTGGATGCCATGTCGAGGATGCGCTCCTGGGAAAACTCCGATTTTTCCAGCGTTCCCGCCAGGCACCGCTCCCCAAAGACCACGATGCGGTCGGACATTCCTAAAAGCTCCTCCATGTCGGAGGTGACCATGATAATGGTCTTTCCCTGCTCCACCAGGCCGTTCATCAGCTCGTATATCTCATACTTCGCGCCCACGTCGATGCCGCGGGTGGGTTCGTCGAAAATGATGATTTCCGCGTTGGCGGCCAGGGCCTTGCCCACCACCACCTTCTGCTGGTTGCCGCCGGAGAGGGTCAGAACCTTGGTCTTGTCCAGGTCGGGCGCTTTGATGCGCATGGACTGGCCGTAATAGTCCGCAATCTCCTTTTCCTTTTTGCGGTTGATGACGCCGATGCGGTTGGAGATATTGCCCAGCACGTTATAGACCAGGTTCCAGGAGATTGTCTCGCCCAGGAAGCAGCCCTCGCGCTTTCTGTCCTCCGGGCACATACCGATGCCGTATTTGTGCATGGCGTCCCGCGGGGATTTGATGTTGGCGGGTTCGCCGTTTACGTATATCTCGCCCCACTGCTTTTTCTCCGCGCCGAAGATGACCTTCATGATTTCCGTGCGGCCCGCGCCTACCAGGCCGGAGATGCCCAGTATTTCGCCCTTGTGGGCCTGGAAGGATATATTTTTGACCCCGTTGCCCGTCAGATTTTTGACCTCCAGGGCCACGTCGCCAATCTCCACGTTCCGCTGGGGGAAGGTCTGGGTCATTTCCCGGCCCACCATGTATTTGATAAGCTCCGGGCGGGTGGTCTGGTCGGTCTCCAGGGTGACGATGTATTCCCCGTCCCGCAGAACGGAGACCTTGTCGGAGAGGGTGAATATCTCATCCAGACGGTGAGAGATATATATGATCGCCACGCCGTCCGCCTTCAGCTTGCGCACGATGGACATAAGGATGTCCACCTCCGCCAGGGATAGGGGCGCGGTCGGTTCATCCAAGATAAGGATGCGGGCGTTTTTGGAGACGGCCTTCGCAATCTCCACAATCTGCATATGGCCGGGTGTCAGATCCCGCACCAGGGTGGCGGGATTTATGTCCACGCCGAAGTCATCGAACAGCTTCTGGGCCTTTTCGTTCATGGCCTTTTGATTCACCAGGCGGCCCATGTTCTCGCCGTAGCAGATATTCTCCGCCGCGGAAAGCACGTCGATTAGGTTGAACTCCTGGTAAATACACTCAACGCCATGCTGCCGGGCCATGGCCGGGGTCATGGCGGCGTAGGTTTCTCCGTCCAGGGTGATAGTGCCGCCGTCCGGGGCATGAGCGCCGGTGATGGTTTTTATCAGGGTGGACTTGCCCGCCCCGTTTTCTCCCACAATGGCGTGTATCTCTCCGGGATAGAAATCCATGGAGACATGGTTCAGTGCCACCACGCCGGGGAAGACTTTAATGATGTCTTTTAAAGAGAGAACAGGCTCTTTTTCAGTCAAAGGAACGCACCTGCCTTTATTGAATGGGATAAGAATGGAATTTTTTGAAAGAGGCGGTGCGAAGCTCGTCGCACCGCCTCGAAAGCCTAGGTTTTAAGGATATATGTGATGACTTTTAAATTAGCCGATATACTCCGTGATCTTGTACTCGATGGCGGGGTTGTCGTTGCCATTGACCCAGGAATCAGAGTAGCCGTAGATGTTGCTCACGGTGATGGTGTCATAGTAGGTTGCGCCATACTCGAAGTCATAGCCCTCGATGCCGCAGGCGGACAGAAGGATGTCGCCCAGATGCTCGCCGGTCAGGGTGGCGGAGTCCTTGGTCACGTTGCCGTCAGCGTCGGTCTCGGTGGGGTCGCCGTAAGTGGAGTAGCCCTTGATGGCGGTGGAGGAAGGATCCTCCTGCGCGTCGGCATACAGATCCAGGAAGGTGGAGTCCTCGCCGTAGCAGGGGATAACGCAGTAGTCGGCCAGGTCAAGGCCGTTCTGGTCGCAGTAGTCAGCGATAGCATCGGCAGCGCCCATGGCCTCTTCCGGCTCGTAAGCGATGAAGATGTGGCAGTCGGGGTTCGCGCCCAGCACGTCCTGCGCGTTGTCATAGGCATCGGAGTAAGCGGAGTCGCCATAGGAGGAGGTGGTGGAAACACGGACGAGAATGTCAGAGGAATCCACGGTGCCGGTGATGGCGTTGGAACGGTACACGCCGTCCTGGATGTCGGTGTAAACGTCGCAGGCGACCTCATATAGACCGTCGGCGTTGGTGGGAATGTTGCCGCCCTCGGCTACGCGGTTCGTGACCCAGTCCTCAGCGGCCTGGACAGCGTACATACCGGTGATCTCATAGGCGGTGTAAACGCAGCCGGAAATGCCATAGGCAGTCGGTTCAGCGCCCAGCATGGCCACGGCGATGCCGGCCTCAAGAGCGTCAAGCACCACGTCCTGAAGCATATCCACGCTCATGGCGGCGATCATCAGGCAGCCGACGTTGCCGGCGGCGATGGCGTCCTCAACGAACTGCACCTGTGCGGAGGGATCGCCCTGGGCGTCCTTCTTAACATAGGTGAAGCCCTCGGCCTCCATCATAGCGCCCATAGCGTCGTTGATCATGACCAGGCCCTCAGCGCCGGTGGTGGGCAGGATGGACCAAACCTCCATCTGACCGTTCCACTCGAAATCGACGGTGACTTTATCGGAGGTCTCCTCAGCGACCTCTTCGACCTCCTCGGCCTCCTCAGCCTCGGCCTCTTCGGCAGTGTCTTCGGCGGTCAGGGAATCCAGCAGAGCCTGGATGTCGTCCAGAGAATCCTGGATGCCGTCCAGCTGGCTGGTGTAGTCGGTGCTGCTGCACGCTGCCAGAGACAGGCACATGACAGCAGCGAGAACAATTGCGATAATCTTTTTCATTGTCCAATTTTCCTTTCTAAACCTATTAAATTATTGCTAGGCTTGTGATAATTATAATAATCTCGCTGGGAAATGTCAAGGGAATCAGGGGCAAAATGTTAAAAAAGTTTAATGGTAAATTGCAGGTACCGCGTTTGTAAAAAATCACAAAAACAGGTGTCTTTCAGGGAAATACATGGGAAGAAGTCATAATTTTGAAAGTTTGAACAGATTAAATTTCATTTTTTCCTTGCCAATTCAAAAAGATGCGAGTATAATAAATCCATCTTGAATTATTCCCGAAAAGAAAATGCAAGAAATCGTTATTTAGGAGGACAAACCCAATGAAAAAGACTCTGTGGAAAACGCTTGCGCTTATGCTGGCCCTGGTCATGATGCTTGGTATGTTCGCCGGCTGCTCCAGCTCCAGCGACGCCGACGAGACCGAGGAGACCGAGACTGAGGAGGTCGAGGAGACCACCGAAGAGACTGCCGAGGAGACCGAGGAAGCCGAGGCCGAGGCTGAGGAGGAGACCGCCGCTGCGACTGACTTCTCTTCCATCACCGGCAGTCTGACCATGGGCACCGGCGGTGAGTCCGGCACCTATTACGCCTTCGGCGGCGTGCTGTCCAACTACATTGGCCAGAACACCGGCCTGAGCATCAACACCGTGTCCACCGGCGGCACCACCGCGAACATCGAGGGCATCAGCGAGTTTTTGTATGACCTGGCGCTCGTTCAGTCCGACGTTATGACCTATGCCTATGAGGGCACCAACTCCTTCGAGGAGACCGGCGCCAACACCGACTTCCTGGTTCTGGGCGCCCTGTATGCCGAGACCGTGCAGATCGTGACCCTTGACCCGGAAATCACCTCCGTCTCCGACCTGGCCGGCAAGAGCGTCTGCGTGGGCGACGTTGGCTCCGGCACCTACTACAACACTGTTGACATCCTGGCTGCCTATGGCATGACCCTGGACGACATCACCCCCATCTATCAGTCCTTCGGTGATTCCACCGAGAGCCTGAAGGACGGCAAGATCGACGCCGCGTTCATCTGCGCTGGCGCTCCCACCACTGCCGTCACCGACCTGGCCACCCGCCAGACCGTGTATCTCGTGTCCATCGACGACGAGCACATGGAGACCCTGCTGGAGAGCTGCCCCTACTATGCCTCTCTGACCATCCCTGCCGGCACCTACGCCGGATTTGACGAGGACTGCGTCACCATCACCGTGAAGGCCACCCTGGTCTGCCGCGCTGACCTGGATGAGGATACGGCTTACGCCATCGTCGCCACCATCTTCGACAACGCTGAGGCCATCACCGAGCTGCACGCCAAGGGCGCTGAGCTTGACCTGACCTTCGCCACCGAGGGCATCGCGGTTCCCTTCGCCAGCGGCGCTGCCAAGTACTTCGCTGAGCATGGCATCGAAGTGGAGACTGTCGATTAATTCATAGCATGACAACTCAGGACGGGGCGCCGCACAGCGGCGCTCCATCCCCCATTTATATAAGTGTTTTCCATTTGTGAAGGGAATCCTTTATATATAATCATTTTTCCCGCAGGCAGCGGTTTTGCGATATTCTGTTATCAGGAGGTGCTGTATGGCGCTGTTCAAAAAGAAAGGGCAGGCGGAGCCTGCGGCCGCTGCGGCGGAGGCTGCCGCCGCGAAAACAGCGGAGGAGCCGGTCTTCGATGCTGACGCCGTGGACGCGGTCATGAAGAAATTTGACCGGGAGTCCAATACCCGCATTTGGGAGGGCTGGCAGAAATGGGTGGTATACGGCCTGATGGCCGCGTTCTCCCTGTTTTCCATCTATGTGACGCTGTTTGCCACCTGGCTGGATCTGGTGCGGTACCCCTCCTTTGTGGCCTGCATCATGCTCATTGGCTATCTGAACTTCCCGGCCAAAAAGGGCGTGCAGAAGGTCAATCATATTCCCTGGTTCGACTGGATCATTATGATTCTGGGAACCTGCGCATTTTTGTATATTGTTGTAAACGCTAAGGATTTGACCGTCCGGGCTGTGGGCTATAAATACCTCTATTGGTATGAGATAGCGCTTGGCATCATTGCCATCCTGGCCCTGTTCGAGCTGTGCCGCCGGAGCGTGGGTATTCCCATCATGGTCGTGGCCGGATGCTTTATCCTCTATGCCATTTATTATTTCTGGATTGGCAAGGGCCTGAGCTTCGGAAACGCCGTCAGCCAGCTCACCTATCGTTTGACCTATACCACCACCGGTGTTATGACCACGCCTATTCAGGTCTGCGCCAAGTTTATTGTGGTGTTTCTCATATTCGGCGCGTTTTTGGAGCGCACGGGAATCTCTGATTTCTTCATCAGTCTTGCCAACTGCCTGGCCGGTTCCTCCAGCGGCGGCCCGGCGAAGGTAGCGGTTATCTCCTCCGCCCTGTGCGGCATGGTGTCCGGCTCCTCCGTGGGCAACACCGTCACCACCGGCTCCGTCACCATCCCCATGATGAAAAAGACCGGCTATAAGCCAGAGTTTGCCGGGGCGGTGGAGGCGGCGGCCTCTACCGGCGGACAGATTATGCCGCCCATCATGGGCGCGGCTGCCTTCCTGATGGCGGAATATGTGGGCGTGTCCTACTCGAGCATTATTGTCCGGGCCATTCTGCCCGCGGTGCTGTACTTCCTGGGCATCTTTATCTGCGTCCATCTGGAGGCGAAGCGCCTGGGCTTGAAGGGCATCCCCAGAGAGCAGCTTCCGAAGTTCCGTATGCTTGCAAAGAAGCTCTATCTCCTGCTGCCGCTGGTCATTCTGATTTATCTTGTTTGCAGCGGCAACCGCACCATGGCCTATGCCGCCACCATCTCCATCATGGCGTGCATCGTGGTGAGCCTCTTTAATAAGGATGCCCGCATGACCCCCACCGTGCTGTTTGACGCCCTGGCAAAGGGCGGCCAGTCCTGCATCTCCGTGGCGGCGGCCTGCGCCATCGCCGGCGTGATTGCCGGGTGCATCACCATGACGGGTCTGGCCTCCCAGATTATCACCGCCGTTATCACCATTGCAAACGGCCATCTGATTGTTGCGCTGCTGCTTACCATGATTTGCTGCATCATCCTGGGCATGGGCGTTCCCACCACGGCGAACTACTGCATCATGGCCTCCACCTGCGCCCCCATCCTGATTCAGATGGGCGTGCCCACCCTGGCGGCCCACTTCTTCGTGTTCTACTTCGGCATCGTGGCGGATATTACCCCGCCGGTTGCGCTGGCGGCCTATGCAGGCTCGGCCATAGCAGGGTCGAAGCCAATGAGGACGGCGGTGAACGCCACAAAGCTCGCCATAGCGGCCTTTGTTGTGCCGTATATCTTCGCCTTTAACCCGGCCATGCTGCTGATCGACACAAATGCCTTGGAGGTCATTCAGCTCATCATCACCTCCATTGTGGGTATGGTGTCTCTGGGCGTTGCGCTGGAGGGGTATCTCCGGGGGCCTGTTCCCTGGCCGCTGCGCATCGTCGCCGCCGCCGGCGGATTGTTCCTGATTTATCCCGGCACGCTCAGCGACGTGGTGGGCCTGGTGGTCATCGTGGCCATCTTCGCCTTCCAGTTCCTGCGCAATAAAAAGCAGGAGACTCCCGCCGCCGCATAAGCCAAGAGTTGCTCTATATTATAAATACGCACCCATGCAAACGTGAAGCGCATGGGTGCGTTTTTCTGCAACCGGGCTGGCGGAAGTAATAATTTCTTACCCGGCCGCAGCATATATGGAATCAATGGTTTTAATAAGCTCCTCCCGGCTGTCGTAGCCATGGGTGGAACATTCAAAGTTATCGCGCTGCCAAACGGCGTAATATTTGCCTGCATTGGTCAGAATGTAATGCTCTATGCCATTGACGCTATAGATTTCCGGGTCTCCCGTGTCCTTGGAATATTGTTCGCTGGGTTCCGTGCTGTATAGGATATACGAAAACGAAATCGTGTTTGTTCCGTTGATATAGTATAAATCGAAAGCAGCGTATGACTCCAAAACCCAGTATTCAAAGCCCTCATACTGATACCCCTCCGGGACATAGGTTGGAACCATATTTTCCGGCGCGTCGTAATAGGCCAGAGCCTCCTTCAAAAGCCTAAACGGTTCCTCTGGCGGGGCAATGATAATCTCCGTTTCCCTGGCCTCCGTGTCCTGGGCAAAGTAAAAATAATCCTCATTCCACTGGCCGATCCCGCCCAGAAGCCCGGAGGCGTAAGCTGCCGTGGTGAGAGCGGCGATCACCGCGACGACTGCCGCCGCGGGGCCCCAGCGGAAGTGCTTTGGCCGGCTGACCTGCGGCCGGGGCCGCTTTGCCGCCTGATTGTTCTTCGCCTGCTCCATCCGCAGAACGGCCATGCAGCGGCGGTCGGCCTCCTCCGGCACTGCCGCCGCGGGGTCTGCCTGCAAGGTCTGATTTTCCCGCCGCAGGCGCTGGCCCTCCGTCTGAACATATACGTTCATGAATCGGGCGAAACGCGCGTTCCGGCTGTTTTCCCTGTGCTTATTATGCATTGCAATCGCCCTCCTTCTGCATTTCTCGCAAGGCCCTTCGCCGCGCGCGGGTCAGCTTCATCCGTATGCTGGTCGTGCCGCAGCCCAGCGTGGCCGCCAGCTCCCGGTCGGTCAGATCCAATATGTATTTCCCCTCCAAAAGCAGTCGGTCGCTGGGAGACAGGCGCAGCCATACCTGCCGCACCAAGTCCCGGCGCTCGGCCTGGAGAATCGTTTCCTCCGGCGAGGGCGCGGGGGACGGCTCCGCTCCCTGCATCTCCTCCCAGGATACCTGTTCGTGCTGGCGGATAACGCCTCTGTGCCGGAGAAAATTGATGGCCGTGTTCCGCACCATAGCGGCGATGTAGGTTGTCAGCGCCCGCTCATCCACGGCCCGCAGCCGAGCCTCCTGCTCCGCCATCTTCACCAGTGCCTCCCCCACAATGTCGGCCTGGTCGTCCAAACTGCCGGTGTATCTGCCCGCGACGGAGAACATAAGCCGCTTATATTGGAGATAGACAAGCTCCAGAAACGCCGGTTCCCGGGCCTGTTCAGTTTCCGCAGCATTCCTTGGCTCCATGGTGCTCTCCTTTCGTCTCTGTCTGCCTTCATTATATTAGACAACGTACTTTACAAAAGTGCAACACCTTTTGAGAAGAATTTTTTCCGGGTAAGGTGTTGCATTTTCAGGTGGTCGTCTGTCTTTATATGTGAAAGGGAAACCAATAAGCGAAACAGGAAGGAATTATCA
>JAJBVW010000104.1:0-6076 GCA_020866945.1 Oscillospiraceae bacterium | reverse complement strand
CATGATAACATGTAAAAAGAAGACGCTGGCGTTGTTGCTGATTTTTGGCCTGCTTCTTTGCCTTGCCTCCTGCGGGACGGTCTTGGACGGGGCGGAGGAGGCCGTGAGCGCCGTGAACATCACCTCGCTGGCCGAAACAGCGGGGGTGAGCGGAAATGGTTGCCTGGTGGTCATGGGAGGCGTTCTTTCCGAAAAGGAGGAGGTTCCCTTCGATTCCTACTTTGGTGTGCTGCTTCCGGCGGCGGAAACGGTGGAGGCCGGGGAGACCTGGGAGGTGCAAAATGTGCAGAGGATGCTGAGCGAAACGCCGGTGAGGGTGTCGCAGTTCTATATGGGCGGCGGCACGATGGGGGCCAGCTCCACGCCTGTTAGCGCGGAGGTAGTGTCTCCGGCGGATATGGACGAGGAAACGGCGGAGGCGCTGCTGGGCGCGGTGGCCGATGCCTTTGGGCTTTCACTGGTTGGGTACAGTGCCGAGCTGGACGGGGTATATTTTGTGCGGACGATGGACGTGAACGCAACGGCCTTTTATCCCGCGTATTACCAGATAGATTTGTATTCTGCGGAAAGCGACACGGAGGCGCGTCTGCTGTTTCCCATCGTGAATGTGAGCGGGTATCTAGATGGCGTTTACACGATGGAATGGTTCAGCACGGAGGATTAGTATCTGATGCCGAAAAAATTGGGCCGTCCCTGACAGTTCGACAGAATTTGCGGGGGAACGGTTGTAGAATTGCACCATACGAAACGGTATGGTGCAATTTTTTGCGCCTGTTGGCGGAGGTTATGCGAATGAAGGTCTTATCCAGCTATCGGGAGGGGCGGCTGACGCTGTTTTTTAAGGGGGAGCTTGACCACCATGAGGCGGCGTCGGCCCTGCGGAGGATAACGCAGACCATGGATGATTACCTGCCCAGGGACTGCGTGGTGGACATGAGCGGGCTGACATTCATGGATTCCTCCGGCATTGCGCTGATTTTGAAAATCTGCCGCCTGATGGCGGAGACCGGGGGCCGCGCCTGGGTGGAAAACGCCCGGAACCAGCCGCTGAAGGTCATAGATGCCTCCGGCATAGACCGCATGGTGAAAATAACCACTGGCGCGGAATGAACGCGCCATTCACATATATACGCGGCCCCTGGCCGGGACAGGCCGGGGGCCATGGGAGGACAGCATGAAGCAGCTTAACTACATAAAATTGGAATTTCCCGCCCGGAGCGTGAACGAGGGCTTTGCCCGCGCCGCCGCCGCGGCCTTCGCCGCCCAGATGGATCCCACCCTGGAGGAGCTGGGAGACATCAAGACCGCCGTGTCCGAGGCGGTGACGAACGCCATTGTCCACGCTTACCCGGATGCCATCGGCACGGTGGCCCTGCGCCTGCGCATCCTGGAGGGGAACGTGCTAGAAATCACCGTCCGGGACAAGGGCCGGGGCATCCCGGATGTGAAGCAGGCCATGGAGCCGCTGTTTTCCACCGGCGGCGAGGAGCGCAGCGGCATGGGCTTCACCATCATGGACAGCTTCATGGACGGCCTGCGCGTGCGCTCCGCCGTGGGCAAGGGAACCACCGTCACGATGTCCAAGCGCATCTCCGTGAAGGCGAGAATATAGCTTGGACGAGACTTTGACCCTCCTGCGGGCGGCCCAGGCCGGCGACCGGGAGGCGGCGGGCCGGATGATTGAGGAAAACGCCGGTCTTATCTGGAGCGTGGCCCGGCGGTATTTTGGCCGGGGCGCGGAGCCGGAGGATTTGTATCAGCTCGGCTGTCTGGGCTTTTTGAAGGCCATCGACGGCTTTGACGAGAGCTATGGCACCCGATTTTCCACCTATGCCGTGCCGAAAATCTCCGGGGAGATTCGCCGCTTTCTGCGGGACGACGGGGCCGTGAAGGTCAGCCGGGGCATCAAGGAGCAGGGCGCCGTCATCCGCACCGCCCGCAAGGAGCTTGAGCAGGAGCTGGGCCGTGACCCCACGGTATCCGAGCTGGCGGCGCGGACGGGCCTTTCCGGGGAGGAGATTGCCATGGCGGAGACCGCTGCCATTCCTGTGGAGTCCCTGCAGCAGGGCGCGGGGGAGGACGGCTTTCCGCTGGAGCAGATGCTGGGCGACTGGGTGCAGGAGGAGCGCCTGGTGGAATATGTGGCCCTGCGCCAGGCCGTTGAAAGGCTGCCGGACAAGGAGCGGCAGACCATCTTCCTGCGCTTTTATCACGGCATGACCCAATCCCAGGCCAGCCATATTCTCGGCGTGAGCCAGGTGCAGGTGTCCCGCCTGGAACGCCGCGCGGTGAAGCGGTTAAGGGAGATGATGGAGTGAGGGAGAAATCCGCATCCTGCGGATGTGGACGCATTATGAATAAGGAAAAAGACGCTCTCCCGGATGCGGGGGAGCGTCTTTTTCGTTTGGGGTCATATTCTGCACGCCATTTCGTGCCATTGCTCGCCGCCCCAGGTGGAGTTGGCGAGGCCGTTGTCGGTGAAGCCCAGCTTTTTATACATTTCCACCTTTGCGTCCAGGCAGGTCAAAAGGAGTATTTTGCGGCCGTTTGCCTGTTCCCGGCAGCGGTATTCGCCCACCAGCGCCCTTGCACTGCCGCGCATTTGATAGGCCGGCAGGACGGCAAGGCCCAGAAGCATGACGGTCTGGCCTGCGGGGTCGTGGAGGCGCTCGTCAGTGAAAAATTCATCCCGAAAGACGGTCTCGTCGGTGGCGAGACCGTTTAAAGCGCCTGCAAGCTTTCCTGTGTCCCGATCGACTGCCGCCAAAAACAAATCGGGCGCGGCGGCGGCCCGGGCGCGCATATGCGCCGGGGAACAGGCCTCGTTGGGCGGGAAGCATATCTGCTCGATGGCGATGGCCTGCTCTATCTCGTCAGGCTCGATGGTTCGGAGTGTAAAATTTTTATAATCCATATGCTGCCTCCTGAATGGTTATTTTAATTGCTTGGGGCTGATGCCGAAGGCGGCGCGGAAATCCCGGTAGAAGGTGGAATACTCCGCGAAGCCGCTGTCCTCTGCGGCCTTGCTCACAGGGACGCCGCGGCGTATCAGCTGGGCGGCGTACAGCAAACGGCGCTGCTGCACGTAGCTGTGTACGGTGGAGCCGGTCTGAGCCTTGAAAAGGCGCATGAAGTGGTACCGGCTGAGATAGACGCGCCCGGCAAGCTCGTCCACGGTCAGCGGCTCGCTGAGATGCTCGTTGATGTAGGAGAGGGTCTGGGCAATCTTGGGGTTATAAGCCGTCTCAGGGCTTTGAAAGCCGCCGTCCCGCAGGGCGATGCGGTTTATCTGGATGAGGAGCTGGATGACGAATGTGTCCCGCAGCGCCTGGGCGCCGAACTGCTCGTCGTCCAGCGCCTTTTCCATGGCGTTGAACAGGGCGGTGAGCGTCTCTCTGTCCGCTGCGGCGGGCGTCAGAAGATACCGGCCCTGCTGGTCGGCCTGGTCGAAGCAGGAAAGCAGATCGCCCTCCGGCACGGAACGGTTCGTATACTGGCCGTCCAGGTACAGGATGACCCGCTCATAGGGAGTGGAGCGGTCTATCAGCGCCTTGTGTATGGCGTGGTGCTTGATGAGCAGGATGTCCCATGGCCGCAGGGGATAGGTGCAGCTCTCCACCATGTATTCCACCTGGCCGGATAGGAGAATGACGATTTTATCGAACTCGTGAAAGTGGAAATCCAGCTCCTGTCCCTCGGTGTCCCGCAGATGGAAGTATTTATAGTTTTCCCGCAGATAACCCTCCCGCGGGTAGCTGCCGCCGCGCTCCATAGCCGCGCCTCCCTTCATGCCTTCTCTGGCTTATCCGGCTTTCTTTTTTCGTCGAACAGGGCGGAAAGATATTTTGTGGCCAGGGCCTGCTCTGCCTGGGCGCGGAGGGCTGCGTAATAGACGGCCTGGGGCAGGGCGCTGTCCTGCTCCGGCGCCGGGAGCGCGGTCTCCGCAGCCTGGGCTACGGCGTGGACAGACTGCTCAAATATGTCGCAGAAGCGGTCATACAGCGCGCCGAAGTGCTCCTGCTCCCAGTCCGCCTCCTGCATCCCGGCGTGGGCCAGCTCGCAGGAGAGAAGCTGCTGTATGAAGGTGATGGACAGACACGGCTTCAAAACGCAGATGATGATAAGATGTGCCAGATGAGTGCGGGTGTAGCGCTTGCGCACCGGGGCGGGGACGACTTTCAGCTTCACATAGTTGTTCACCATGGAGGCGGTCAGGCCCTTTTCATCAAAGCCAGGATAGTCCCCGAGGTAGTGATCGACCAGGGAGAGCACCTGGTCCATATAGAGATCCAGATCCGGAAGATCGTCCCAGCGGGGAAGCGTCTGCCCGGCCATCTGGCGGCATATCTGGGTGAAGAGAGCGTCGGAGGCTTCGTTCATAGATACATACCATCCTTTATTTGGGAAATACTGTTGATAGAATCAATATGGCGATTACGGTCTATGGAGATTCCATCCTGAATGGGATATTGCTGGAAAACGGGCGTTATGTCGTCAATCGCGGCTGGGAGGAACGCTATGCCAGGGAGTGGGGCGTCAGCGTGACGAACCGCTCCCGTTTTGGCTGCACCATAGAGAAGGCCATGGCGGTCATTCGGCGGGACAGCCTGCGTCCCAGCGCGGCGGGGGATGTGGCGGTGCTGGAATTTGGCGGCAATGACTGCGATTACCGCTGGGCAGAGGTAGCTGCCGCGCCGGAACAGACGCATTCCTGCAATACGCCCCCGGCCCGGTTTGTTTCCCGGTATCGGGAGGCAGTCCGTCGGGTGCGGGAGAGCGGGCGGGCGCCGGTGATCCTGACCCTGCCGCCCATTCATGCGGAGCGGTATCTGCGCTTCATCTGCCGGGACGGGCTTTCCAGGGAGAGCATCCTCTCCTGGATGGGCGATGTGGAGCAGATATTCCACTGGCAGGAGAGCTATTCCCATCTGGCGGAGCAGACGGCCAGGGAGGAGGGTGTGCGGCTCATCGACCTGCGGCGGCCCTTCCTTCGCCGCAAGGACTGGGACAGACTTCTCTGCGCCGACGGCATCCACCCCTCCCGGGAGGGCCAGCGGCTTATTTATGATACCCTGTGCCGCTATACCGCTGCTCCCAGCGGCGTGGTGGCCTAAATCCCGGGACGGCATTTCGACGAATTTTTCATCCGGCCAGGGTTTTTTTCCCTGCCTTCGTCCGCAAAAAACGACCCCAAACCCGCTTGTATCAAGGGTTTGGGGTTGAATGAATTGGCTCACAAAATATTGGCTCGGAACGTATTGACAACCACAAGATGTTGTGTTAATATATGTCTCGCCGGAAAAATTATGTAAAACTGCGGGGTGTCCTGCCCGAACCAAGACCATCAGGGAGAGGCTAAATGAAGATGAAGATTATAAAGAGAAATGGATCAGAGGCTGTATTTGACATTGAGAAAATCGTTGCTGCCATCACCAAGGCCAACAACGCGGTGCCGCTGGATGTGCGCATGACCGCCACCCAGATTCGGCGCATTGCGGATTCTGTGGAGAAATCCTGCGTGGAGTTGGGCCGCTCTCCTGCGGTGGAGGAGATACAGGATATGGTGGAGCAGCAAATCAAAAACCCTGTGGTGAACAGCACCCAGCGGGACTATATGGCCGGAGAGGTCAGCCGCGACATCACAAACCGCATCCTCCTGCCCCCGGACATTGTCCAGGCCCACGAGGAGGGCATCATCCACTTCCATGATACAGACTATTACGCCCAGCATATGCACAACTGCGACCTGGTGAATCTGGAGGATATGCTTCAAAACGGCACGGTCATCACCGGCACGCTGATAGAGCGGCCCCATAGCTTTGCTACCGCCTGCAATATTGCCACGCAGATCGTGGCCCAGGTGGCCTCCAACCAATACGGCGGCCAGAGCATTTCCCTGGCCCACCTGGCCCCCTTCGTCCAGGTCAGCCGGGAGAAGATACGCAGCATCGTGAGGGATGAGATTAGCTCCCTTGGCGTTATCCCCACCAAGGAGCAGGTGGACGACATCGTGGAAAAGCGCCTCCGGGAGGAGATTCGCCGGGGCGTGCAGACCATCCAGTATCAGGTCGTCACT
>JAJBVW010000039.1 GCA_020866945.1 Oscillospiraceae bacterium | reverse complement strand
GGGTTGCGGACATGACGAGGGTGTGGGGCCGCCGGCCCTTTTCCGCCAGGGCGCTTCGCTGGGCGACGCCGAAGCGGTGCTGCTCGTCCGTGACCACAAGGCCGAGGTCGAAGAAGCTGACGCCGCCGCTGATGAGCGCGTGGGTGCCCACGGCGACGTCAGCCTGGCCGAGGCTCAGAAGGTCGTTTGTCTTTCGCTTCTGCGCGGCGGTCATGGAGCCGGTGAGCTTTACGACGCGGATGTTCATCGGCTCGAGCAGCGCCGAGAGCGTCGCGTAATGCTGCTCCGCCAGAATCTCCGTCGGGGCCATGAACGCGGCCTGACAGCCGTTTTTCACCGCGAGCCACATAAGCGCCGCCGCGACGAGCGTTTTGCCGCTGCCGACGTCGCCCTGCAAAAGGCGGTTCATCGGCACGCCGGAGGCCATATCCGCCGCCGCCTCCTGCACGGCCCGGCGCTGCGCCGCCGTCGGCTCGAAGGGGAGCGCGGCCCAGAACTCGTCCATAGGCAGGGCCTTCAGGGGCCGCCCGGTCTCCTCCGTGCGCTTTTCCCGCAGCATGGCGAGCGCCGCCGCGAGGACGTAAAGCTCCTCAAATACCAGGCGGTTCCGGGCCTGGTCGCGCGCCTGCTCATCCCGCGGGAAGTGGATGGTTTCATAGGCGTAGGGGGCCTGGGCGAGGTTCAGCCGCCGGCACAGCGCGGGGGGCAGAATGTCCGGCATTTGGCTGCCGCAGGCGGCGAGTGCCTGCTCCATCGCGCTGATGAGGAGCTTCTGCGGCACGCCGGCGGTCAGCCGGTAGATGGGCATAATGCGGCCCGTGACGACGCCCTGCTTTCCCTCCCGCTCAAAGACGGGGTTGGTCATGGTGCGCCGCCGCCCCTGCTCGCTGACACGGCCATAGAAAATATATGTCTCGCCCGTTTGCAGCTGGCTGCGCAGGTACGCCTGGTTAAACCAGGTAATATCCACCGCGCCGCTCTCGTCCACCGCGCGGAGTTTTAAAAGCTCCATCCCCTTGCGGACATACGACGCCACCGGCGGGGAGGCGACCATGGCCTTGACGCAGACGGGTATCTCCAGCGGCGCGTCCGCAATCGCGCAGACGGCGCGCCTGTCCTCATACGCGCGGGGGAAATAGCCCAGCAGGTCGCGCAGGGTGTGGATGCCGAGCTTTTCCATGGCCTTGGCGCGGGCCTCGCCGACGCCCTTTAAGTATCTTATGTTGTCATTTAATTCAGCCATGCTTTGATTTTATCACGGTCTGTGTTAAAATACAAATATGCTTATTGTAATTTTGACCGGCGGCGCGAGCCGCAGAATGGGCCGGGACAAGGCCGTGCTGCCCCTGGACGGGCAGACGATGGCGCTTGCGCTCGCGAAAAAATATGAACGGCTGGGGCCGGTGTGCTTTTCCGTGGACAGGCGCGATAGATTCCCCGCCGGGGCGTATGACCAGCTCGTTGACCGATGGCCCGGGCGCGGGCCGCTCAACGGCCTCGTCTCCGCGTTTTCGGAGCGGGAGGAGGATTTGCTCCTGCTGACCGCGACGGATATGCCCGCCGTGGAGCCGGAGGCGGCGCTGTATCTCCAGGCGCGGATAGGGGCGCATGACGCGTGTATGTTCGAGGGGCAGCCGCTGTTCGGGCTGTACCGGCGGAGCTGTCTCGCTCCGGCTGTCGAATGCCTGGAGGCGGGGGAGCCGTCCTTCCGGGCGCTGCTGCGGCGGATAGACGCACTCGTTCTGCCCGCGGAGGACGAGGAGATGTTCGCCAATCTCAACACGCCGGCGGAGTACGACGCGTTCATAAACCGACAGGAGAACTCATAGGATGTACCACATTCTACATTGACCCGGAGGTATATCCTGTGACCAAACTGCACACCATGCTGATGAAACACCGCAGGCCTGCGGGGGCGCTGGCCCTTGCGCTTGCGGTGGCGGCTATATTCTGGGCGGTGAACAGCCCCGCCATCGTGGGCGCGTCCGCGGCCTCGCGGGAGCTGCCCATCTATTACGTTCAGCGGGACAACAAGGCCGTGGCCCTGACATTCGACGCCGCCTGGGGCAACGAGGACACCCAGGAGCTTATCGACATCCTGAATTCCTACGGCGTGAAGGCGACGTTCTTCCTCGTCGGCGAGTGGGTGGACAAATACCCGGAGAGCGTCCAGGCCCTGTACGACGCGGGGATGGAGCTGGGCAATCACTCCGACGACCACCCGCACATGGCGTCGCTTTCGCAGAAGGAAATCATGGACGAGGTCTCCCTTTGCAGCAGCAAAATCGAGGCCATCACCGGCGGGGAGGTCACGCTGTTTCGCTGTCCGTATGGAGAATATGACGACGACGTGATAACGACCATCCGCAGCATGGGGCTGTATCCTATTCAGTGGAACGTCGATTCCCTGGACTGGAAGGGCCTGAGTGCGGCGGAGATATACGAGCGCGTTACGACCCGCGTCGTGCCGGGGAGCATCGTGCTGTTTCACAATGCCGCCGAGCATACGCCCGAGGCGCTGGGGGATATTATCGAGTTTCTGCTCGCAGACGGCTATGAGCTTGTGACGGTGTCCGAGCTTCTGCTGACGGGGGAGTATGAGATTGACAATAACGGGATGATGTACGCCGGCGCATGACACGCGCACGGGGGCGAGGCAATAAAACCGCACAGCGGCCGGGGAGGCTGCTGTGCGGTTGTGTGTGCTTTTTTTAGTGCGGATTATGGGGGAGCCTCTCTGATGTAGTGCTGGTTACGGGGGGAACCTCTCCACCGCCTAGCGGCGGTCCCCCTCCCCTTTCAGGGGAGGCATCCTGCATTGCAGTCAGCTCTTTGCAACGAACTGCGAAGCAAACAATGCTCTCCTTTAGTGCGCACTAATTAAGAGGATAGTTTGCTACGCACTACGTTACAACCCACCAGAGTGCGAAACTGGAAGCCTCCCCTGAAAGGGGAGGTGGCAGCGCCTTGGCGCTGACGGAGAGGTTT
>JAJBVW010000188.1 GCA_020866945.1 Oscillospiraceae bacterium | reverse complement strand
ACCCCGACCCCCACCCGCCTGCGTCCTCCGGCTTCGACTGCGAGGTGCTGGACTACCGCCTGGAGGTGGAGTTTCCCCCGGCGCTGCTGGAAAAAATTCCCATCGACAAGCGTCAGCCCCTCATGGAGCTGCTGGCCCAGGATCCCCGCCCCGCCTATATCCACGACCCCGCCCGCCGCTACGGCTTCAACTACCTCCGCTTCGACGTCCGCTTCACCGTGGACGGAAATCGCCTGACCGTGGTGGATGTGGTGGATTTGTGAGTGAATATTCACGGCTATGCGAGGATATGCAGACGGGCGGCGTCTGATGTGGTGCCGGTTACGGGGGAAACATTTCTAACGCAGTACCGGTACGGGGGAAACCTCTCCGTCAGCGCCAAAGGCGCTGCCACCTCCCCTTTCAGGGGAGGCTTCCTAAATTGAAGCTAGTTCTTTTCAACGAACTGCAATGCAAACAATGCTCTCCTTTAGTGCGCACTTATTTAGAGGATAGTTTGCTTGGTAGTGCGTAATAACCCACCAGCGCTGTATTATGAATGCCTCCCCTGAAAGGGGAGGGGGACCGCCCGCAAGGGCGGTGGAGAGGTTTCCCCCGTAACCGGCACCGAATAAGAGCGGCCATCCGACCACACAATCAAAAAAATCACTATACACACAAGGAGCAGACAAATGAGAGCCATTGTATCCGTATTTTCCCAAGACCGCATCGGCATTATTGCGGACGTATGCACGCTTTTGGCCTCCATGAAGGTGAACGTGCTGGATTTGAGCCAGACCATCATGGACGGCGTATTCACCATGGTCATGCTGGTGGACACCGCGACGTCCGACCTGTCCTTCGACGAGGTGCGCGCCACCCTGGTGGACAAGGGCAAGGAGCTGGGCCTCGACATCCGCATCCAGCGGGAGGATATATTCAACGCTATGCACCGTATATGAATCATCTGCGATTGTCATCGCAGATGAGGGGCTGCGGCCTGAACCGCGCACTCAGCGCCCGCCTGCGGCGGTCACTTCGCACACTCCCAGGCCGATAAGAGTTTTTTCCGACGTACACGCCGCCGGAAAAAACGGATTTAGATTTTATTTGCGCCTGCGGGCGCAAACTCTGCGAGGCTTTTTGCCATTTTTAGAGCTTCTTTTTATAGGAGAATAACCATGCTGAACACCTATGACATTCTGCAAACCATTGATATGCTGGACAACCAGCATCTTGACATCCGCACGGTCACGATGGGGATTAACCTTCTCGACTGCGCCCATCCGCATATCGACACCTGCGCCCGGCGGGTGTACGACAAGATTTGCCGCCAGGCGGAAAATCTTCTGCCGGTGGCCCAGGGGATAGAGGCGGAGCTTGGCATCCCCATTGTGAACAAGAGGATTTCCGTGACGCCCATCGCCATGGTGGCCCAGGCAAGCGACGGGGAGGATTATACCCCCATCGCCAAAGCCATGGACAAAGCCGCCGCAGCCTGCGGCGTGGACTTCATCGGGGGCTTTTCCGCCCTCGTGCAGAAGGGCCTCACCAAGGGTGACCGCCGCCTGATAGACAGCATCCCGCAGGCCCTGGCGGAGACAAAGCTCGTCTGCGCAAGTGTGAACGTCGGCTCCACCAAGGCGGGCATCAACATGGACGCCGTGGCCGCGATGGGGAAAATTGTGAAGCAGACCGCCCAGGCCACCGCCGACCAGGGCAGCCTCGGCTGCGCGAAGCTCGTCGTGTTCTGCAACGCGGTGGAGGATAACCCCTTTATGGCCGGCGCGTTCCACGGCCCGGGGGAGCCGGAGTGCGCCATCAACGTCGGCGTGTCCGGCCCAGGTGTCGTGTATCACGCGCTTCAGGACGCCAAGGGCAAGCCCTTTGACGAGGTTGCGGAGATTATCAAAAAGACCGCCTTCCGCATCACCCGCATGGGGCAGCTGGTGGCCCGCCTCGCAGCCAGCCGGCTGGACGTGCCCTTCGGTGTTGTGGATTTGTCCCTCGCGCCGACTCCGGCGGTGGGGGATTCCGTGGCCCGGATACTGGAGGAGATGGGCCTTTCCGTCTGCGGCACCCACGGCACCACGGCGGCGCTCGCGCTTTTGAACGACGCGGTGAAAAAGGGCGGCCTGATGGCCTCCGGCCGCGTGGGCGGCCTTTCCGGGGCGTTCATCCCCGTCAGCGAGGACGAGGGCATGATTGCCGCCGCCCAGTCCGGTGTGCTGACGCTCGATAAGCTCGAGGCCATGACCTGTGTCTGCTCCGTGGGCCTTGACATGATCGCCGTCCCCGGCGATACCCCGGCGGAGACCATCTCTGCCATCATCGCGGACGAGGCCGCGATAGGCATGGTGAACAACAAGACCACCGCCGTCCGGCTCATCCCCGCCGTGGGCTGCCAGGTGGGGGATACCGTGGACTTCGGGGGCCTGTTGGGGGCCGCCCCGGTCATGCCCGTCCATCCGGAGAGCGCGGCGGACTTCATCGCCCGCGGCGGCCATATCCCCGCCCCGCTCCACAGCCTGAAAAACTGATGGGCCAAACTGATTTGACAAAGGGGGGCGTTTTCAAGCCCCTCGTGAAATACGCCGCTCCTCTTGTGCTTTCGAGCGTTTTGCAGGCCATGTACGGCCTGGTGGATACCATCGTGGCCGGGCAGTTCATCGGCGCGGAGGCCCTCTCCGGCCTGACCAACGCCAACACCATCACCAACATGGCCACCCAGATCCTCATCGGCCGGTGCAACGGCGGGGGCATTCTCATCGGCCAGTATTTCGGGGCGAAAAAGCGCTCGGAGACCCATCAGGCCACCGCGACGCTGTTTCTCGGGAGCCTTGCCGCCGGCCTTATCGCAACGGCGCTGCTGGTGCTCCTGGGCCGGCCCATGCTGATAGCGCTGGGCGCGCCGGCGCTGGAGGAGGCCGCTGTATACCTCATCACCTGCGGCGCGGGGTTTCTGTTAGTGGCGGCGTATAACGGCGCGTCGGCGCCCCTCCGGGGAGTGTGAAACTCCCGCGCGCAGCTAATCTGCGTGGACTCCACGTCGCCGGCTAATCTGGCGCTGGAGCGTCTGTG
>JAJBVW010000038.1 GCA_020866945.1 Oscillospiraceae bacterium | reverse complement strand
TTCATGCGGAAAGTCGCAGTAAGCGTCTGCGGACGCTACCATATTCCCCCATTGCGGGGGGATTTTGGATGTGGAATATGATTATGACTATATCCGCTCCGCGACCAGCCGGGAGGCAATCTCCCAAAGCGGAGACTATACCATGTGGCGCTATCGCCCCTTTCTGCCGGTGGAGCAGGACACGGCCCTCCCGCCCCTGGCGGTGGGATGGACGCCCCTGTATTCCGTCCCAAGACTGGGGGAGGCGCTGGGTCTGTCGCATTTATGGATAAAGGACGATGGCCAGAACCCCACGGCCAGCCTGAAGGACAGAGCCTCCGCCCTGGCGGTGGCCAAGGCGGCGGAGGCGGGGTATGACACCGTGGCCTGCTCCTCCACAGGAAACGCCGCGTCCTCCCTGGCGGGGAGTGCCGCGGCGGCGGGGCTTAAATCCTATATCTTCGTGCCGGAGCGGGCGCCGATGGGAAAGCTGACCCAGCTTCTCATCTTTGGGGCTACAGTCATATCCGTTCAGGGCAACTATGAACAGACCTTTGCCCTCAGCCGGGACGCCATTGAGAAATACGGCTGGTATAACCGCAACGCGGCGATCAACCCCTATTTAATGGAGGGGAAAAAAACCGTAGCCCTGGAGATTGCGGAGCAGCTCGGCTGGCAGGCCCCGGATTATGTGGCCCTGTCCGTGGGGGACGGCTGCACCATCGCGGGGGTGTGGAAGGGCTTCCGGGATCTTTATGCCGCCGGATTTATCTCAAAGCTGCCCCGGCTCATCAGCGTCCAGGCGGAGAAGACCTGCCCCATCAACCGGGCAGTGGAGACGGGCCGCCCCTGGGAGCCGATGGAGGAGAACACCCTGGCCGATTCCATCGCCGTGGGTGTGCCTAGAAACCCGGATAAGGCCATCGCCGCAATTCGTGAATCGGACGGCCTCACGGTGGAGGTCTCCGACCAGGAGATACTGGACGCCATGGCCCTGGTGGGCCGCACCTGTGGGGTGTTCGCGGAGCCTGCGGGGGCCGCCGGGACGGCGGGGCTTATCAAGCTGTGCAAAATGGGAAAAATTCCCAAGGATGCCGCCGTGGTCTCCATCGTCACAGGAAACGGTCTCAAGGACACGGCAAACGGCATGAAGGCCGCCGAGGAGCCTATCCGCCTGCCACCGGACATAACGCTGCTGGAGAAGGCGCTGCCGTGATTGCCGCCGTTTTGCTGGCCTCGGGCCGGGGCAAGCGCTTCGGGCCGGATAAGCTGCTGTATCAGGTGGAGGGCGTTCCCATGACGGAGCGGGCCTTCCGCGCCCTGCCCCCGGATATACCGGCCTTTGTGGTGACGGGGGACAGCCGGGTGGAGGCCCTGGCCCGGCAGCATGAAAATATCACCGTGGTGGAAAACACCGACGAGCGGGACGACATTGCCCTGACCATCCGCATGGGCTTACAGGCCCTGCCGGAGGAAACGACAGGCGCGCTCTTTTGCGTCTGCGACCAGCCCTGGCTGACCCGGCAAAGCGTGGAGCGGCTCACCGAGGCGTTCCGCACCACGCCGGAGGGGATATACGTCTTGGCCTGGGGTGAACGAATGGGAAATCCCTGCCTGTTCCACAAAACATATTTCCCGGAGCTTGCCGCCCTGGAACCCAACCAGGGCGGCAAAACCGTCATAGCCCGTCACCCCACCGCCGTGCGGTATGTCCAGGCGCAAAGTGTAAGGGAATTGGAGGATTTGGACGTAAGGCCGGGAGAGTGAAATATAGACGGAAATATAAAGCATACAAAGATATATGGAGGAGCATAAAAATGTCAAAGAATCCCAAAAAACACACAAAATACAAAAACTGGCGGAGTGTTATGAGCATTGTCATGCTGCTTGCGATCCTTGTGGGAACGACAGCCGGATGCCAGACGGAGGAAGAGGCCGACTCCTATGCGGAAAGCGAAGAGAAATACATAGAAAATGAGAGTGATATATCTGCGGATAGTGAGGAGGATTACACGGAAAGCGAGGAGAACACCTCGGATGCGGACGTGGATGGCGCGACAGAGAATATAACAGAGTCGGAACAGGCCGTTAATATCTACGCCCTGTACGCGGAGATTGTCCAGGAATACGAGGACACGTATGGTCAAGGGTCATGTGAAGTGGAGTATACATATGGAGACGACAATTTCTCTTGCATAATGAACGGCACATATCTTGTTCAGCTCCTTGATTTCAACGGAGACGGGCAGGAGGAGCTTTTGATTGGCGTCTGCACAGATTCCGCTACCTGCTGGGTCGATGTGTGGGCGTATGAGAACGGAGAGGCAGTCAAGGTCTATTCACCTGAACTACAGGCGGAGGAGTCCTGCTGGACGTTTGCAGAAGGCTATGCTTACTACAATGTTACGAACAGCGGCGGTATAGGGCTGTATGTTGAATATACCTCATATAACGGAAAAATTTATATGTTGCAGAGCATCCTGACATCCAGCGAGACATACTATTATTTTGAATATACAGACGGTTCGTTTCAAAGAGTCAAGACCATCGTGGGAATGGATGATGATGACTGGACAAAGCAGATCGACGGACAGACTGTGACCGAATCGGAATGGAGCAGTGAGCTGGCTCTCTGGAATGACGGGTTGGTGTCGTATTGCGTGAGAGGCGGCGGAACGGAAATGGGCGATACGCTTCTGGAAATCACCGCGCAGACAAAGGCCGTCCTTGGAATGGAGGACGAAGCACCCGATCTGACCGCCTATGCCAGCGTTGTGCAGCAATACGAGGAGACCTACGGCGCCATCGGCTATAACGTATACTACCAGAATCAGGAGGCCCAGACGGGGGAGACCTATATGCTCACGGGCCTGTGCCTGGTGCAGCCTATTGACTTTGACGGGGACTCTGTCTGATTGGCTATGGAGAGACGAGCGACGCGTCTACCGGCCTGACAGAGGTTCACGGAGACGTCTGGGGGCTGGACGGCGATACCCCGGTTCTGCTTTACAGCGGGGCCAGCTTCCCAGGGGAGTCGTATTATAATGCGATTGCCTGATATGTAATGACCTTTGTCAAGAGGCAATTTGCCCAAAAACAGGG
>JAJBVW010000178.1 GCA_020866945.1 Oscillospiraceae bacterium | reverse complement strand
CTATTACGACATCACCCTGCATGAGGAGCCGGACGCTCTTTTTGCCGCGGAGGCGGTTTTCCTCTCCCACGGCGAGCAGTATTTTCTGATAAAAAAAGCCGTCGTGTCCGAGTCGGAATCCAACGAATATGTTTTCATCGCCACGGCGGACACATTGGACGATTCCCTCTTGCAGCGCCTGGACGAGGCCGCCTGGACTACCGGCCTGGGGCGCGTCGTCCCCTATTCGAGCCATCGGAACACTGACATCACTCTGATTATTCTGGCGGATTCCATCACGGCAGAGGCCAAAGCCGCTGTGAAAAAGCTCCGCCACTACAAAAGCTATCGCTTCGGCCTGCAGGGCTGGAGCAACTATCGTTTGGTTGCCCTAGAGACTTCCACTGGTACTCTCTCCTATAATCGGCTGGGCGGGAACCTGAAGAAGCTCTTTCGCAATATAATATCACTACAGAAGTAGGAGAGTTGTCATGAGTGCTATACTAATCATTGTAGCAGCAATCGTCCTGCTGGTTCTGGGCTATATCTTCTATGGCTCATGGCTGGCAAAACAATGGGGCATCGACCCCTCCCGCAAGACCCCCGCAGTGGAAGTGGATGACGGCGTGGACTACGTTGTCGCCAAGCCTGCTGTGCTGATGGGTCACCATTATTCCTCCATTGCTCATTGCTGGCGCTGGCCCCATTAACGGCCCGGTGCAGGCCTCCGTTTTCGGCTGGCTGCCCGTGTTCCTGTGGTGCGTCATCGGCGGTATCTTCTTCGGCGGCCTGCAGGACTTCGGTTCCATGTTCGCCTCCGTCCGTCATGGCGGCAAGTCCCTTGGCGAGGTCATTGCTGACACCATGGGTTCCAAAGCCAAGAAGTTGTTCCTCATCTTTGCCCTGCTGGTGCTTATCCTGGTCATCGCCTCTTTCGTGAACGTCGTGGCCGGCACCTTCGCTTCTGAGAACACCGGCTTCACCACCAATCCCACCGGCAACGAGACCACCGCTATGGTGTCCGTTATCTTCATCATCCTGGCCATCGTCTACGGCATCTTCACTAACCGCGTTGGCGTCAAGACCGCTCCCGCCACCGTCGTGGGCGTTATCCTGATTGCGCTGACCCTGGTGTTCGCGCTGAACTTCGGCCTGGCTCTGAGCCGCACCACCTGGATTATCCTGATTGGCGCATACATTGTTGTGGCCTCTCTGGTGCCTGTGTGGATTTTGCTTCAGCCCCGCGACTATCTGTCCAGCTATCTGCTGTACGCCATGATGCTCGTGGCCCTGTTCGGCATCATCTTCTCCGCCTTTGCCGGAACCGCTGAGTTCCAGCTCCCCGCCTTCACCGGCTGGAGCACCAGTGTCGGCACTCTGTTCCCCGCACTGTTCATCACCGTGGCCTGCGGCGCCTGCTCCGGCTTCCACAGCCTGATCGCCACCGGCACCACCTCCAAGCAGCTCGACAATGAGAGCCACCTGAAGCCCATCGGCTATGGCTCCATGCTGATTGAGTCCGCCCTGGCCATCATTGCCCTGATCGCCGTCGGCATGGTGTTCGACAAGTACACCGCCGGTGATTTCGGCTCCCCCGCCGTCGCGTTCTCCTCTGGTATCGCCACCATGTTCGGCGCGGAGACCACCACAGTTTACGGCGTTGTTTACGCCCTGCTGACCCTGGCCGTGTCCGTGTTCGCGCTGACCAGCCTGGACACCGGCACTCGTCTGAGCCGGTTCATGTTCTCCGAGCTGTTCCTGTGAAGGAGGGCGAGGCCACCTGGAAGGACGCCAAGGGCATCCGCAAGTTCCTGGCCTTCCCCCTGACCGGCACCCTGATCATGGTCGTTATCGGCTGCGTCCTGGGCGGTCTGAGCCTGAGCGCTATCTGGGGTCTGTTCGGCGCTGCGAACCAGCTGCTGGCCGGTATCGCTCTGATGGCCGTGGCTGCTTGGCTTGGCAACATCGGCAAGAACAACAAGATGTTCTTCATCCCCATGATCTTCATGCTGATTGCCACCCTGACCAGCCTGATCATCACCATCATCAAGAAGGTCAAGCTGATTGCCGCCGCCTCCGCCGCTTGGGGCGACTGGTTCCAGCTCATCCTGGCCGCCGCTATGGTGGTTCTGGCTATCATCCTGGTCATCCAGGGCATCCAAACCTTCTCCGCTCAGATCAAGAACAAGAAGGAGCAGAAGGCAGAGGCCTGAGGCTGAATCGTTCAACCGAAAACCCAACATACAAAAAAACTGTCCCGTCCATCAGACGGGGCAGTTTTTTCTTTTGATGTCTGGCTTATAGCTTTTCCGCCGCCGCAACCACGGCCTCGAAGCCCATGACGTGACTGGCTTTCACCAGGACGGCGTCGCCCTTTTGCAGCAGCTCCGGCAGGGCCTCCAGCAGGGAGGCGGTATCCGCATACCAGGCGGTTCCCTCCCCTGCTCCGGCGGCTATATCCTTCGCCAGCGGGCCGCAGGCGATGACCTGCACGCCCTTCTTCGCGGCGTAGGCCCCCACCTGACGGTGAAGCGCGGGGCTGTTTTCCCCCAGCTCCCGCATATCTCCCAAAATGGCCACCTTCCGACCTGGCAGGGCGGTCAGGCTGTCTATGGCGCTCTGGGCGCTGGTGGGATTGGCGTTATAGCAATCATCCAGGATGGTGACATACCCAGTGTCTATCATCCGACCACGGCTTCCCACAGTCTCATAGGTGGCAATCCCGGCAGCAATCTCCTTCCCGGTAAGCCCCAGCTCCAGGCCCACCGCCGCACCCATCAGGGCGGCATATATCATGTGCTGGCCGAAGGCGGGAATCCGCACAGGAATGTCCTGTCCCTTTCCATGAATGACGCAGCGCATGGCGAAAACACCCTCCGGCGCAACGTCCGTGGCCCGAACATCGCAGTTCTCACCCAGACCAAAAAGAATCTTCCGGCGGCCAAAATCATGCACACTCAGCAGCGGGTCATCCCCGTTTGCTATAATCAGGCCGTTTTCGGGCATACCGCTTACCATCTCTCCCTTGGCCCGCAGTACGCCCGGACGGTCTCCCAAAAATTCCCGGTGCGCATCCCCAATGGCGGTAAATACGCCGATTTGCGGATGAACCATATTGG
>JAJBVW010000057.1 GCA_020866945.1 Oscillospiraceae bacterium | reverse complement strand
CTATTATCATCAACGACGGCACCGAGTTCTACACCGGCGGCTCCACCATGGTCATCAAGGGCTATCCTGTGAATATCTTTGTGGACGATGCCACCCTGGTCTCCGGCAGCAATGTGATTCTCCAGGTCGCCGACTGCGACGACCCCGGACAGAGCACGGACGACCGTGTAAGCGGCAATGTGTTCAACGTAAGCTATGAGGAGCTGACCATCAATAACGAGGACACCCGCGAGCGCACCCGCACCCTGGAGGAGATGAATGACCTGACCACCTCCACCAGCGAGAGCAATGGTGACCACCTTGTGACCGCTACCTTCTCCAACATGGAGGAGCTGACCGGCGATATGTATAACTCCTCCGGCAGCAACACCGCCTATAACAACAGTGCGGCTGTCATGAATATGTATGTCATTCTTGACAACATCGGCACCTACACCGGCACCATCTCCGCCTCCCACGCCTATCACAGCGATTACACCTACACCTATGTGAACGACGACGGCGAGGAAATCGGCGTGATTGCCTCCCCTGACTGGTGGGATGAGTACGCGGACGAGGAGTGGTTCGAGGAGAACGGCTGGGATGAGACCGATGTGAGCTGGCACTACCTGCTGTCCGACTTCACGGACGTGGCCTGCGAGGCTGTTGACAACGGCGTTATCGTTGAACTGACCAACGGCACCACCTGGGATGTCACCGGCGAGAGCTATCTGACCATGCTCATCGTGGGTGAGGACTGCGTCATCAACGGCACCATGACCGTGGACGGCGTGGAGACCGAGATTATCCCCGGCGAAACCTACGAGGGCGACATCGTTATCATCCCTGCCTGAGACGGAATAATCTGATTTGCCTTCATAAGCTTTCTCTATATTGTTCCTTTCATATTGCGGGGAGCTGTTTAAACAGCTCTTCGCAATAGAAAAGGACTCCGACTTGGGAGTTCTATTTACTGTAGTTTTATACATTTCTTCATATTTTTCAATTCCTTTCATGTTGCGGAGGGCCTTCACCGGCCCTCCGCAATGTGGAAAAAAGACCAAAGGAGCGGCAACCATGAAACCATATTCCCATGTATTTTCACCCATTCGGGTGGCGGGAGCGGTGCTGAAAAACCGCATCATCTCCGCGCCCAGCACCATACATACCTCCTCCAGCGGTCAGCCTTATCCCACCGAGGAGGCTATCCGCTTTTTTGAACGCCGTGCCGCCGCCGGGGCGGGACTTGTCACCTGCGCCGGGGCCAGCATAGGCGGCGGCCATGACGACGGCAAGCACTGCTCCTGGGATTTAAAGGTGCCAAATCATACGAACCGGCTCTGCGACCTGGCCGGACGGATTCATCTCTATGGGGCCAAATGCACCATGGAGCTTATCGGCATCTTCCCGGACGGCTATACCGTCTCTGACGGCTGCTCCATTATGGGCGACCCAGTTCTGGGCCGGGAGATTCCCAGGGACAAAATGGAATGGTTTAAAAACGAGTATATCGAGGCGGCCCTGGCCCTCAAAGCGTCTGGCTTCGACGGGGTCATGCTCCATTTTGGGCACTCTATCCCCATAGCGCAGTTCCTGTCGCCCTATACGAACAAGCGCACCGATGAGTACGGCGGCTCCACGGAAAACCGCTGCCGCTATCCTGTGGAAATATTGAAGGGTATTCGTGAAGCCGTCGGCCCGGACTTCATCATTGACGTGCGTATGTCCGGCACGGAGTTCCAGCAGGGCGGCATCGACCTGGACGAGGGCCTGCGAATCGCCCAGCAGTTCCAGCCCTACTGCGACATCATCCAGGCCAGCGCCGGTATGCACAACCCCGACTGGATGACCTGGACGCACCCCTGCGGCTTCCTGCCTCCGAATCCCAATGTGTTCATTGCCGAGCATTTCAAAAAGAGCGGCTGCCTGAACCAGTGCTATGTGTCCACCATCGGCGGCATCACCAGCCTGGACGACTGCGAGGAGATACTTTCCCAGGGCAAGGCTGATTTTGTGGTCGTGGCCCGCGAGTTTATCGCCGACCCGGAGTGGATTCACAAGGCCGTAGCCGGAAAGAAGGAGGACGTGGTACCCTGCATCAAGTGTATGCGCTGTCTGGACTCCGACAACAACAGCCAGTATATGCTCTGCGCGGTGAATCCCCGCTTCAACCAGGAGGAGGCCGCGGCAAAAATCCCCGCTCCGGCGGTGAAGAAAAAGGTGGCGGTGATCGGCGGCGGCCCCGCCGGTATGTATGCGGCCCTGGAATGTGACCGCCTGGGTCACAGCGTCACACTGTTTGAAAAGCAGGCCCACTTGGGCGGGCTTCTGGAATATGCCGACCACGTCAGCTTCAAATGGCCCTTGGCGAATTATAAAAACTGGCTTATCGCCCAGCTTGAAAAGAGCAATGTGACTGTCCGCCTGAACACGGAGGCTACCCCGGAAATGACCGAAGGCTTTGACGGAATTATTGCCGCCCTTGGTTCCCAGCCGGTGATACCGAAATTCATCCCCGGCACGGAGAACGCCCGCACCGCCGTTTCCGCCTATGGACACGAGGACGAGCTGGGCAAAAAGACCGTGATTATCGGCGGCGGCCAGGTTGGTCTGGAGACAGCCGTCCATCTTCAGCGGCTGGGGCTGGATGTGACCCTGCTGGAAATGCTGCCCCAGCTTGCGGGGGACGCCAGCAAGTGCCATCGGGACGAGCTGATGGTGGAGGTGCGGGATCACGCCGACCACATCCATGTGCTGACCGGGGCGAAATGCACCGGCATTGAGCCTGGCCTTGTCCGCTATGAGAGGGAAGGAGAGGCGGCGGCCATCAAAACGGACAGCGTGCTGCTGGCCGTGGGCCTGCGGCCTCAGCGGGAACAGGCGGACGCCTTTATGCACACGGCGGACAGCTTCTTCGAGATTGGCGACTGCGTGAAGGCCCGCACCGTGGAGTGGTGTACCCGCGAGGGATTGGCCGCCGCGCTGAACATATAGCCTAGAACCTGCGCCCTTCTGCGAATGCCACCTTGGTTTAAGGCAGTTTCCGAAAAATCAATAAACGCAGGCATTGCAAGGGAAGAAAAAAGGTACCAGTTGAGAAATTGGTACCTTTTTTCTGTATAAATT
>JAJBVW010000092.1 GCA_020866945.1 Oscillospiraceae bacterium | reverse complement strand
ATTCTATTCACCCCCATACAAATCGGCTCCGTGACCATCAAAAACCGCTTCGGCATGGCCCCTATGGGGCCGCTGGGGTTGGGGGACGCGGACGGGGCGTTTAATCAGCGGGGCATTGACTACTATACGGAGCGGGCCAAGGGCGGCACGGGCCTTATTGTCACCGGCGTCACCTTCTCCGACTTCACCGTAGAGGAACATTCCTGCCCCGGCGTGCCGGTTCCCACCCGGAACGAGCATCAGTTCGTCCGCACCGGCAAGGAGATGACCGAGCGCATCCATGCCTATGGGGCGAAAATATTCCTGCAAATGTCCGGCGGCTTTGGCCGTGTGTCCATCCCGGAGGACCAGGGGGCAGCCCATCCCATCGCGCCGTCCCCCATCCCGCCCCGCTGGCTGGACAAGTCCTGCCGGGAGAGCTCCGTGTATGAGATACATCACATCATCCGCTGCTTCGGGGAGGGCGCTGCCATCACCAAGCGGGCCGGATTCGACGGCATCAACATCCACGCCGTACACGAGGGCTATCTCATCGACCAGTTCGCCATTTCCATGTTCAACCACCGCACGGATGAATACGGCGGCAGCCTGGAAAACCGCCTTCGCTTCGCCAAGGAGGTGCGGGAGGAGATTGCCAAGACCTGCGGCTGGGATTTCCCCGTGGTCATGCGGTTCAGCCCCAAGAGCTTCATCAAGGACTGGCGCGTGGGCGCGCTCCCCGGCGAGGACTTTGTGGAGATGGGCCGGGATATGCCGGAGGGGCTGGAGGCCGCGAAGCTACTGGTGAGCTACGGCTATGACGCCCTGGATGTGGACGTAGGCTCCTACGATTCCTGGTGGTGGAGCCATCCCCCTATGTATCAGGAGAAGGGCCTGTATCTGGAATACGCCAAGGCCGTGAAGGAGGTCGTGGACGTTCCCATTATCTGTGCGGGCCGTCTGGACGACCCGGACATGAGTTCCCAGGCGGTCAGGGACGGCTGGATCGACATGGTGTCCCTGGGCCGCCCCCTGCTGGCGGATCCGGACTATGTGAACAAGCTCCGGGCCGGAAAGCAGGCGGACATCCGCCCCTGCATCGGCTGCCAGGAGGGGTGCATGGGACGTATTCAGAACTTCTCCATGGTCAACTGTGCCGTGAATCCCCAGTGCGCCAGAGAGCGGTTTTTCGCCTATAATCCCATTCTGAAAAAGAAAAAGGTAGTCATCGTAGGCGGCGGCGTGGCCGGTATGGAGGCGGCCCGTGTGCTGGCTATCCGGGGCCATGAGCCGGTGATATACGAGCGCACCGGCAAGCTGGGCGGCTCCCTGGCCGAGGCCGGCGTTCCCAGCTTCAAGGAGGACGACCTGGCCTTGATCGCCTGGTATATTCACACCCTGGAGCAACTCCATGTGGAGATTCACATGAATACCGAGCTGACCAGGGAGACCCTGAACAGCATGGAGTATGACGCCCTGATCATCGCCACAGGCGCGCTGCCCAAGATGTTTAACCTGGGGAACGATACCACCGTTATCGATGCGAAAACAGCCCTCCGCAGCAAGGGCGAGGGCCTGGGTGAGAAGATCGTCGTCATCGGCGGCGGCATGGTGGGCTGCGAGCTGGCCCTGTGGCTGAGCAAGGATTTGAAAAAGGATGTCTCCGTGGTGGAGGCCCTGGACAAGCTGCTGGCCATCAACGCGCCCCTCTGCTCCGCCAATTCGGAGATGCTGGAGCGGCTCATTCCTTTCCACGGCTGCCATGTCTATACCAAGACCACGGCGGTCAAGACCACAGACAAGGGCCTTGTCATCAAAAACCTGAACACCAACGCGGAGCAGGAGCTGGAAGCCGACACCGTTATCCTGGCCGTAGGCTTCAGGAGCGACGACACCCTGTTCGCCCAAATGCAGGATGCCAACGAGATATACGCCATAGGCGACTGCCGCCAGTTCAAAAACGTCCACCAGGCCGTTTGGGATGCCTATGAAGTGGCGAATCATATTTGAGACAGTAAAAACATAAAATACCGACTGCCCATTCCTGTGTTACGCAGGAATGGGCAGTTTGATAAATTGTTTAATTTACCCTTGACAAAGCTTGTCTCAAGATGCCTTTAGTGTATAAGAAGGATGATCCTATCTCAAGGAAGGATACTTCATGAATTATCCAGCTTTTCTATACACTCTTTCACTTACCCCTGAATCGATGCCAGCATAGCCAGCGCACTGCGCCACGAAAGGTAAAATTTGTGATTATGAACCGCACTTCATGGCATATACTTCTCAATATATGTAGAATTATGGCAAATTATGCAAAAGAAGGGATTTGTCATGAAAATTCAAATTCACGAGGCGGTCAAAGATTACATTCGCGGCGAGCTATTAATAACCCGTAGTCTTCTGAATATTTGTCAAGAGGAAATGGCACATCGCTTACTTATGAGTACCAGAGCCTATGTCTCGCTGGAGGGCCTTTTAGCAATCATGGATTCTGTTGAATTGAATATTAGATAACCTAGAGTAGCAAAACACAAGCAAAACGACATCCAGAAAACGACACTTCCGATTCTGTGAAGGGAATTTAAATTCCGCCACAGAATCTCGCAAGCCATTGATATATAAAGAAAAAATCGGGAATCGTGATGTCTCAACGATTCCCGATTTTGGTGCCGGTGGTGGGACTTGAACCCACACCCTGTTGCCAGGAACGGATTTTGAGTCCGTCACGTCTGCCAATTCCATCACACCGGCAGGGCAACGTAACGTATATTATACACGCTGACCGCCGGAAAAGCAAGGGAAAATTTATATGGTAAGTCCCAGCTCGCAGGCGGCCTCTATGGCGTCGATGGCGCGGCCAAGGTGGTGGGCGTTGCCCACGGTCTCCACCGGGATGCGGCCGGCCAGGGCATTTTGCAGGGTGTCGTCCGGCTTTGTGCCGACGCACATGACCACCGCGTCGCAGGGCCAGGTACCCTCGGCGGTGCGGACGCCCTCTGCCGTCACGGCCTCCACGGTCGTGTGGGGCTTCAGCTCCGCGCCCATGGGTTTGAAATACCCCAGGGTGGGCCCGGCCCCCCCCGGCGGCTAGCGCCCGGCCCGGGTGGGCATCGGGAAGAGGGGGT
>JAJBVW010000090.1 GCA_020866945.1 Oscillospiraceae bacterium | reverse complement strand
AACTACATGAACCGAGAAAAGGAGGTAGCGGCAAGGGGCAGAATATCGAAAACGAGAAGAACCAGCGCACCAGAACACACGAGAGCCTGCGCCGTGCCCTTGCTGCGGTTCAGCATCCGCTCATGCAGCCATGGGCCGACAGGAAGCGCACAGACCACCGCTGCAATCAACGTAGGAAACAGCGAAGGGGAATAAAGGTTCCAAAAGGCGGCGTTGCTGGCGGTCGTTATGGAAAAGCCCGTGAACATTGCGGCAAACATCGTTCCGGCCTGGGACAGCGAATCTGCCCGGAACAGGACAAAGCCCAGCAGCACAACAAGCATTGTGTATACCCGCCCTATGACGGGAAGATGCTTTTTGTCAAGTCCTGTGACATTTTCCAGCAGCCTGAACACACCGTGCCACAGCCCCCACAGGACGAACGTCCAGTTGGCGCCATGCCATAAGCCGGTGCAGAAAAATACAATCAGCAGATTGAGCTTGGTACGAAAAGCGCCCTTGCGATTGCCGCCCAGCGGGATATATAGATATTCCCTGAACCATGAGGAAAGGGAGATATGCCACCGCCGCCAAAACTCCGTTACAGAGGCGGAGCAGTAGGGATGGCGGAAATTTTCATAAAAGCTGAAGCCGAACATCTTGCCAAGACCGATGGCCATATCACTGTAGCCGCTGAAATCAAAATAGATTTGCAGCATATAGCACACCGCACCCAGCCACGCGGAGCGAATGTCCAGCTGGGCGGATGTAAGGGCAAATACCTGATCGGCCACAAGCCCCAGAGTGTTTGCCAGAAGAAGCTTTTTGCTGAGACCGACGATAAACCGGCGGATGCCCTCGCTTGTCAGCTCCGGGGTGCAACTTCGCTGGTCTATCTGCTGGGAGACATCCAGATATTTCACGATAGGCCCCGCAACAAGCTGGGGGAACAGAGAAATATACAGCAGCACCTTCGGGAAGGATTTTGTGCCGGATTCCGGGTTTCTGTATGTGTCAATCACATAGGACATTCCCTGGAATGTGAAAAAGGAAATGCCAATGGGCAGCGTAATGCCGGCCAGAGGAATAGCGGTTCCGAAGATGGTGTTTATATTTCCAATCAGGAAGTCCAGATATTTGAATGTGCCAAGCAGCGTCAGGTTGACGATGACCGCGGCCACCAGCGCCGCTTTCCGTCCCTTGCCTGGCCGGACCACGAGAAGTCCGGCGATATAGTTGCAGAGGACGGAAAACAGCAGCAGGGGGAGATAGGTCAGGCTCCCGAAGGAATAGAAAATAAGGCTGAACAGAATCAGCAGCCAATTTTTCCACTTCTGACCAGGGACTAGCCGGTAGAGAATGAATATAACAGGCAGGAATATAAATAAAAATACGGCAGAACTGAATACCATGTGTGTTTATCTAATGCGAGTACGCAATCAGGAGGGGAAGTAATATTTAAACGGAGCGGTGCTCGTGGTCATCTTGTAGAGATTATAGTATTTCTTCGTGCTGTAGCGATAACGGTAAGCATACTCAAGCTCCACATCGAACATATAGGTCACGCCGTCACTCCAGGGAATCATAACCCAACCGTGGTCGGAGTTTGCAGACCCAACGCCGCCGGAGATGGGGTATGCCTGATAGCCAAGGCGTCTTGCCATATACATAAAGGCCGAGGCGAAGCAATAGCAGTTGCCCTTGCCGTTTGTGAACATGAATACAGCGCATTCCTCTGTCCAGTCCGTAGAACCGCGGGTCTGGTGGGCGCGGCTGAGATAGGTGAAATTATCCCGAACATACAGATAAGCGGCGTAAAGCTTTTCCTCCTGCGTCATGTCGGAGGTCACGCAGGCCGCGAGAGCGGTGTCTACCATGTCGTCCAGCTCAGAATTTCCGGTGGTATAAGCGCCGTCGGAACCGAAATAGAGATAATCAACGGTCGTATCCAGAGCAACGGTTCCGTCGCTGTTTATGTAGTATAGCTCGCCGTTATATTCCTGGATACCGGCGGAAAGAGACACGATTTTGCCAGTGCCGTCCAGCATATAGGCGGTGGTGCTGGAAATAGCGTAGACGCCGCTGGTCTGCGGGATTTTTCCTTCACTGGTCACATAATAGGAGGAGCCGTTAATGGTATATTTTCCGGCTGCGTTCAAGGGAATGCGCCCTGCGCTGTCCACATAATAGACCGTGCCGTTGATGGTCTGGACGCCGGAGGTCCATGCCTGGAACTGACCGTTTGAATTTACGTAATAACGGTAATTTCCTATTGTTACCCAGCCGGTAGAGTAGCCGCAGCTGGTGTAGGTCAGGTCTGTCCAGACCTCAGTCCCGCTGGTGGTAGTGTGCGTATGCGGGATGGATGCCTCCATAATGTCATAATAGTACCAGGAGGAGGACGACACATCCACAAAGATGTTCACGCCCTTGCTCTCAATCAGGGAGGCAGTGGTGCTTGCGCTGGCGGAACGGCCGAGTACGGCGTTGATGACCTTTACGGCTTCCGCGCGGGTGATGGTCTGGTCGGGGAGGAAGGTTCCGTCGCCATAACCGTTGACCCAGCCGTTTTTATAGGCGGTAAGAATATAGGAAGCCGCCCAGTGACTGCTGGATACATCAGAGAAGGGATTGCTTGCCGTGCTTGCATCCACCAGCTCTGCGGAGCAAAGGCGGCAGAGGATGGTGACAAACTCTGCGCGGGTGATGCTGATATTGGGATAGAAGCTCGTTTTCCCAGTGCTGGAGGATACGTATCCTGTGACGATGCCCCAGGAGGCCAAAAGCTCTATGGCAGAGGTATACCACTCGCCGCGGCTCACGTCGGTGAAATCCGTTTCATAGCTGCCCTTTTCATCGGAGGCCAGAAGCGCGGAAATCATGCTGGCTGCCTCCGCACGGGTCAGGTTTCCGTTGGGGTCAAACTGCCCGTTGCCCTTGCCCTTGATATAGGTGACGTGCTCGGTGGTTAGGGTAGGCGTGGGTGTGGGAGAGGGCGAAGGCGAGGGCGAGGGTGAGGCTGTCGCTGTAGGAGTCGGCGAGGGCGAAGCCGTTGCTGTGGGTGAAGGCGAGGGTGTGGCCGTCTCAGAGGGCGAAGATAAAGGCGCCGTTGTTGCGGTGGGGGAGGGCGAAGG
>JAJBVW010000009.1:5344-15638 GCA_020866945.1 Oscillospiraceae bacterium | reverse complement strand
ATATCATATCATTACTGTATGTCAACCATCCAAACTAAAATTCTTTAGATTTCTTTTTAGACGTTTTCTAACGCTCATAGCAGCGCAAGACTACTTTTTAACGAAACCAGTTGACTACAAACGTAATCCAAGCCAAACTTAAGAAAAATCGCCCAAAACCGCAAACCCCCGCAAAATTATGGAAAAAAATGACATTTTAAAACACCACCAACGACGGTATCAGGGAGAGACGGAGGTCATTTCCGCCAGACTTCCCAGCGATCTGGTGAAGGAGCTGTCGTGCATTGCCAAGGAGACCGGTCACTCCCGCAATGAGATCGTTGAGATGTGTCTGTCTTTCGCGGTCAGCAGGATCAAGATCGAAAAGGCCGACTGAGCAGCCATATAGCCAAAGAGAGAGGTAGAAAATATGCCTGTTATTAAATGTAAGATGTGCGGCGGAGATATGGAGATCTCCCCAGAGATGACCATTGCTGAGTGCGAATATTGCGGCACACGGCAGACCATCCCCAATGTGGATAACGAGAAGAAGCTGACCCTGTTTTCACGGGCCAACCGATTGCGCTATGCCTGCGAGTTCGACAAGGCTGCCAGTGTGTATGAGTCTATTATAGCGGATTTCCCGGAGGAAGCTGAAGCCTATTGGGGCCTGGTGCTGTGCCAATATGGTATCGAATATGTGGACGATCCGGCGACAGGGAAGAAAATCCCCACCTGCCATCGTTCCAGCTTCAGCAGCGTTTTGGACGATGTCAACTTCGAGCTGGTCATGGAATATGCGGACGCTGTGGCGCGGAAGGTCTACCGGGAGGAGGCCAAGGCCATTGAGGAGCTGCGCCGGAGCATCATCGAGGTTTCCGGCAGAGAAGCCCCCTATGATATTTTTATCTGCTATAAGGAGACTGATGAAAACGGACAGCGCACCATAGACAGCGTGCTGGCCCAGGATGTATATGACGCGCTGACGGAAAAGGGCTATCGTGTGTTCTTCTCCCGCATCACGCTGGAGGATAAGCTGGGGCAGGAGTATGAGCCGTATATTTTCGCCGCGCTGAACAGCGCGAAGGTAATGCTGGCCTTTGGAACGGACTACGAATACTTCAATGCGGTTTGGGTCAAGAACGAGTGGAGCCGTTACCTGCAACTGATGACCCAGGACAAGAGCCGCCATTTGATTCCCTGCTATAAGGGCATAGACGCTTACGATATGCCGCGGGAGTTTGCCAAGCTGCAGGCTCAGGACATGGGTAAGGTGGGTGCAGTGCAGGATCTGCTGCGGGGCATTGAAAAGCTGATACCCAGAAAAAGTGAATCCATCCCAATCGGCACAGCACAGCCAGTGATTACAACCGGCGGGCCGAATGTGGAGGCCCTTCTGAAGCGCGGCAGCATGGCCCTGGAGGACGGAACCTGGAAACGGGCCAGCGAATTTTTCGACCAGGTGCTGAACATGAATGCGGAGTGCGGCGCGGCCTATCTGGGAAAGGCCCTGGCAGAATTTCAGGTATCGAGTCTGAACCAGTTAGAGGGAAAATATGCCCCGGAGCGCTTTGAGCCGGAGGCAGAGAAGCTGATGGCCGGGATAGCTGACAGAGATGCAGAGGAACGCATCCTTGTAGAAAATATAGTACCCGGCTATTTGGATGATATAGATTTAAATCCCTTCGACTTTAGCTTTTTCAGCACAGTGTCCGGATGGAAAAAGCATCAGAAGTCTGTGAATGAAACACTGAATCAAAGCAGGAACCTGACCCGTGCGGAGCAATATGGTGATGGAACACTTCGTCAGCAGATCAACGCGTTCCGAAAGAATGTGGATGATCGTTTTTCCAGGAAAATCGAGGAGGCCGAGGCCCAGGATGAGGGGAGCAAAGCGGAGGTTCAGGCTCGATATGCAGAGTATTTAGCGCAAATCGAGGAAAATGCTGCGCAAAAGCGGCAGCAGGCGGAGGAGAAACGGGAGATAGACTACCAGGCCGCGATCAGAGATGTACAAGAAGCTAAGAGTATTCTTTTCCTCCGCGGTGCGTTGGCCATGCTGAAAACGCCCGGACTGGCCAATTACAAGGAATCGGAGCAGTATATTCAAAAATGTGAAGACAGAATAAATGCGATAGAGGTAGCGGAAAATCGCCGGAAAAGGCTGAGGAAGCAGAGAGTTATAAAAATCTGTGCTTCTATCACAGGTTTTGCGTGTGCTGTAATTGCAGCGTTTTTTATTGGGAAAGCCACGGCTACTGCCATCATAAATCGCCGCACATACACTGAAGCGCAAGAACTTCTGGAAGCTGGCGAATATGAAGCTGCGGCAACTGCCTTTGAAAGTTTAGGTGACTATAAGGATGCCAATACACAAGCAGTGGAAGCAGAAAATGCGGCGGCATATGATGAAGCGTTGGCGTTGTTTGAAACAGGTGAGTATGGTGAAGCAGCCGTTGCTTTTGGCCGTCTAGAGAATTACAGTGATGCGAAAGAATATGCCTTATCTTCCTGGGCTATGGTACAAAGTTGCTGTGTCCTCTCTGCTGGAAATGAACATACTGTAGGATTGAAAATTGACGGAACTGTGATTGCTGTGGGGGATAATTATGACAGCCAATGCTCCGTAACTCAATGGGAGAATATTGTTTCTGTGGCTGCTGGCGGTTCACACACCGTTGGCTTAAAGATAGATGGAACTGTGATAACATGTGGTTCTAATTCAATTGGGCAATGCGATGTTTCCGAATGGACAGATATTATTGCTGTAACTGCCGGTGGTGCCTATACAGTGGGTTTAAAGACAGATGGAACAGTAGTAGCAACTGGGATTAATAATTTTGAACAGTGTGGCGTATCTGAATGGACTGACATTGTTGCGGTCTCTGCAGGGAGAACGCATACCGTTGGTTTAAATAGTAATGGAATGGTAATGGCTACTGGGTACAATGATAGCGGACAGTGTGATGTATCCGATTGGACGAATATTGTTGCAATAGCAGTAGGTAGATACCATACGATTGGGCTTAAATCGAATGGTACGGTGGTTGCGACAGGGTCTAATGGCTACGGTCAGTGCGATGTGTCGGACTGGACGGATATACAAATTCCAGAGTAAAGGAGTTTCAGGATGGCTGAAAGTTTATATGATTTATATTATGCTGTTTTTAACGATAAAAGCAGAGGCTTTTGGAACATTACAGCGAGTTTCCCTCGTTATGGTACTCTTGATTCTAAGGAGTTTTTTGAGAGTCTATTTAAGCCATCTTTAGACAATAACAACAGCGGAAATGCCTATCATTTTATATTTGAGTTCTTTGAGAGTATAGGTAAAGAATCTGTGTTCTGGTATCTTAAAGACACACAAACCCAACTATCAATGTTAGATTCAAACCATACTTTGTCGGCTTTATTGCTAGGTATGGTTGTAAAAGATAAACTGGGTATTAAAATACAAAATCTTCCAACAACCTATGATGACGAGGAACAAAACTTCGCTTACTATTGGACATTAACTTGTATTTGCCATGATATTGCCAGGCAAATTGAAGAGGAAAGCATTGTAAGTTTCAAAAGAGGTCATGACTTCAAATATATCACTTCAATACAGGACTTTTATAAAGCTTTTTTTATAGAGGAGGACGATGAACAATTTACAACAGTGTTGAAAAATCAAAGAGGTTTTTCAAAAAAAGCAGACTTGATTACAAATTACTTTAGATTCCGATTAAAAACCGCTGAGTCTAACGATGCTCGAATGGATCATGGCATAGCTGGTGCTATCCTTTTTTATGCTGCAATGATGAAGGATTTCAAAAAAGCAAAGGACAAGGGCACTCATAATCAGGATAAGTCGATCTATTATTGTGGTAGAAGATTTGCCCCAGAGTATGAAAAGAACATTCTATTTATAGCGGAAACTATTGCAGAGCATAATATGTGGGTTCCCACTACTCCGACAGCAAGAAAATTATATAGATGTTTTCATCTTGATGAATTAATCACGCGTAAACCCATTGCATACGAATCCACAGAGAACGGCAAGAATACCAGCTTTTTGTTTTTGTTGGGACTGGTAGATGCCATGGAACCCATAAAGGGTGTTATGAAACGTACGGATAAAAAAACGGTGAATGAGGGAGACAGAGCAATCGATATTCTCAAGGAACTGAAGTTTAGCTTTACGGACGAATCTCCTAAGCGAGTAGAAATAACATGTCCCAAACACCCGGAATATCTAACCTCCAGTTGGGAACGAATCAGCGATGGAGATGTCTGGTTAGATATATTCTCTAACATAACAGGAATTGAAATTACGTTCAACAACTCAGAAATCAATTTTACTGAAGAATCCTCTAAACGAATAGAAATAACATGCCCTGAACACCCAGAGTATCTAACCTCCAGTTGGAAACGAATCAGCGGCGGAGATACCTGGTTAGATATGTCGTCTAACATAGCGGGAATCGAGGTTACATTCAACAACTCACGAGAAAACACATAACGTTGTAATGGTAGAGAGGAAGAAGCCATGTCAAAGTTTGTAATTGAATGTCCCCACTGCGGGAGATATGCGGAGGCAAAAACCGGCTTTTGGGCCAAGAGAAAAATAGACTGCTCCTGCGGCTTTGTCATAGATGTCCATACGGACAAGCTGGCGAGCCGGGTCTGCCCTCATTGTGGGAATAATGTGGTTTTTGACCAGAGCAAGGGAGTCGCCGCAAAATGCCCGGTGTGCGGGGAGCCTATCAACACCATGGCGGAGCAGGACAAGACAGTGGAGTTTTCCTGCGAGCAGTGCGGAATCCGCCTGCGTACCACCAAGGGTGCGACCACCTATACCTGCCCGGTCTGCGACCATGTGAACGATGTGGCGGAGCGCGTCAAAAGCGAGGAAATCCGAAAGGACGGCCTGGCCAGTATCATCAAATACGAGGGCGATAATGATACGCTGGTCTGGAAGCACCCGATAGAAGACTTCAATCTGGGTTCTCAGCTCATTGTCCACGAATCACAGGAAGCTATTTTCTTCCGGGACGGACAGGCCCTGGATCTGTTCAGTGCGGGGCGCTATACGCTGGAAACCCAGCAGCTCCCCTTGCTGGAAAAGCTCTATAAGCTGCCCACTGACACAGAGGGAACCTTTCACTCGGAGGTCTATTTCATTAACCTGGCCACCCAAATGGGCATCAAGTGGGGTACCGACAGCAAGGTGCGCCTATTTGACCCGACTTCCGGGCTTCATGTGGAGCTGGGTGCCAGCGGAGAGTTTAACATCAAGGTTGTCGATTCCCGTAAGCTGCTGCTGAAGGTAGTGGGAACCACAGGCGGATTGAGTCAGGAGCAGCTTCTGGGCGGCAACGGCAAGGGCTTTTTCCGGGCTATGGTCATGACCCAGGTGAAAAGCTTCCTGGCCCAGACGATCCGGGAAAATTCTATTAGCGTTCTGGCCATTGATGAACGACTCATGGAGCTTTCTGAGGCCCTTCGTGTCTGCGTCAACAAGAATCTGGCAGATTACGGCTTGGAGATGCCGGAATTTTACGTCAGCCGAATTGTTACGCCGGACGATGACCCCAACTTCCGCCGGATGAAGGAACAGTATGCCGCGCAGTATCTGCTTGTGCGTGAGGAGGAGATCAAGCGCAAGGAGGCGGAAGCTGCTGCCGCGCGCCGGGCCGTGGAAGCGGAGGCTGATGCCAGAGTGAAGGTTATCGGCGCACAGGGAGAGGCAGAGGCGCTGAAAATCCAGCGACAGGCCGAGGCTGACGCTTATCGGATGCAGGCCGAGGCCGAAGCGCTGGAAATGAAGATGAAGGGATATACATATGAACAGGAGACTGCCCGCCGCGTAGGTATGGAGGCGATGAAAAACGGCATCGCAGGCGAAGGCGGCAGCGCCCTGGGCGATATAGCAGGGCTAGGCGTTACCTTGGGAGCGATGGGCGGTGTTATCGGCATGACCAGGGAGGCAATGGAGCCTGTTATGGAAAGTATGCAGCCCGTCACGCCTGCGAACACCTGGAATTGCAGCTGTGGCAGAAAGGATATTTCCAGCAGATTCTGCCCGGATTGCGGCAGCCCAAGACCCGCTCCGGCAGATGTGGAACCATGGGATTGTCCTGAATGTGGCGCGAAGCATATCAGAAGCAGGTTCTGCCCGGAATGTGGGTGCAAACGTCCCGTGACGGAAACATGGGACTGCCCGAAGTGCGGCACAAAAGGCATAGCCTCAAAATTCTGCCCGGAATGTGGCGAAAAGAGAGGGGAATAAGACATGAAGCAGCAGAAAAATGTTTTTCGCGGGTTACTGGTGCTGGTGATTATCTTTGTGGTGTTCAGCGTAATTGCGTTTGCCCTGCCGCTGACGATGAACGGTGTATTCTGGCTGGCATATTTATTTGCGGTCGTTTCCATTGCTGTTCAGGGCTATGCCCTTTACGCAGGCTTTATCAAGGGCGATAATGCGCACAGCAGACTTTATGGCTTCCCCATTGCAAGAATCGGCACTGTGTATATGGTGGCGCAGCTGATACTCAGTCTTGTATACATGCTCTTGGGGACGATCATCCCCGTGTGGGTCGTTATTATTCTGTGCGTCGTGGCGCTGGCGCTGACACTCATCGGCCTGATCGCCTCAGATGCCGTGCGCGAGGAGATACAACGGCAGGACACTGTTCTGAAGAAGGATGTCAAAACCATGCGGGCTTTGCAGTCCAAGGTTCGCGTTATTGCCGGGCAATGCAATGATGCTGATGTGGCCCAGGAGGTAAGCGCATTTTCTGAGGCGCTTCAATACAGCGACCCTGTCAGCAGCGATTCCCTGGCGGATATTGAAGATTCTTTGGCCGCGTTGGTAGATGATTTGGAAAAAGCTGTTTTGGATGCCGACTATGTCGCCGCCTCCGAATTATGCAGAAAGGCCTCTGCGGTTCTGACCGAACGTAACCGGCTTTGCAAGCTGAATAAGTAATAACAATCAGCGGCGCTGTGGTTTTCAAAAATATTTCATGTTATCATTTACAAGTATCTTCTTTTGTGATATTATAGTTTGCAGAAAGGAGATGCATACCATGGAACAGATCGGCAAAAGACTTCGGTCGTTGCGCGAGTCGGCCCGACTGACCCAGGTAAGAATGGCGGAAATCCTGGGCGTCCAGCAGTCGCGGATCAATCGCTATGAATCTGGACAGTCAACCCCTCCGGCTGAAATTTTTATTAAGTATGCAGATTATTTTGACGTTTCAATGGATTATCTCTACTGCCGCACCGATGACCCTCGTGGCAAGCTATACGACTATCAGCCCCAAGCGCTACGAGAAAAGGTTGCCCAGAATCAGGAGATGCGGGAATTTATAGATATGTGCTTTGATCCAAAGGCCCCGGTTAATAAGAGGCTAAAGGAGGCGCTGTTGCGCATCATGGAGGAGGCGAGCGAGGAATGAAAGCTGTGATCTATGCTCGCTTTTCCAGCGATAACCAGCGCGAGGAATCCATAGAAGGCCAGCTTCGCGAATGTACCGCTTACTGTGAGAAAAACGATATAACCATCGTGCGGCACTATATCGACCGCGCAGTATCCGCCAGGACAGACCATCGCCCTGATTTTCAGCGTATGATAGCGGATTCTGCTAAAGGTTCATTTGATGTCATCGTAGTGTGGAAACTAGATAGATTTGCACGAAATCGCTATGACAGCGCCCACTACAAAGCTATGCTTCGTAAGCATGGAGTGAAAGTGCTATCTGCCACGGAGAACATCTCGGACGGGCCGGAGGGTATTATCTTGGAGTCCCTATTGGAGGGAATGGCGGAATACTATTCTGCCGAGCTATCGGAGAAGGTTCTCAGGGGCCACACAGAAAATGCGCTGAAATGCAAGTTCAATGGAGGAACACCTACATTTGGCTATATCATCGATGAAGAACGGCATTATCAGATAGATCCAAACAAGGCGCCTATAGTGTTGGAGATATTCAAAAGATACGACAACGGCGACCAAATGAGAGTTATACGAGACTGGCTAAATGGAGCCGGGGTAGTTAGTATGCGGGGAAATCCCATTGACCTGAATTTTGTGACAACTGTCCTGCATAACAGAAGATACCTTGGGGAATACAGATACCGAGACGTAGTTACCCCCGGTGGGATTCCCCAGATTGTACCGTCTAATTTGTTCGAGCGGGTACAACAAAGGATGGAAAGGAACAGAAAAGCCCCTGCCAGGCACAAGGCCGAGGACGATTATCTTCTGACCACCAAGCTCATCTGTGGAACTTGCGGAGCTATGATGGTGGGTGAGTGTGGTACAAGCGGCAGCAATGGGCGAAGATACCATTATTACCGCTGTGTGAACAGCAAGAAGAATAAAACCTGCACTGCTAAACGCAAGAGTGTCCGAAAGGTTCCTATTGAAGATGCTGTCATTAATGCTGTAATGGCCAGAGTAATGAATGACAGCTTTGCGGAGTTTGTGGCGGATACAGTGCTAGACATCCAAAGCAGGGAAAGCACCGTGCTTCCAGCCCTGCGAAAGCAGCTAGAGGAAGCTGAGGACGGCATAAACAATATGCTGAACGCCATCCAAAATGGCATCGTTACTGATTCTACTAAGAAAAGATTAGAGGAGCTGGAAGCAAACAGAAAAGAGATCGAGACAGCGATTGCGCAGGAGGAAGCAAAACAGCCGACTCTTTCCCGTGAAAATGTAATCTTCTGGATACATCGCTTTAGAAATTTAGACGTTACAAAGCTGGAAGAACGGCGCAGACTTGTTGACAGTTTCATAAACACCGTGACAGTTTTTGATGACTACATCTTGATAACCTTTAATTTTAAGGACGGTGAAGAACAGATTTCTTTTTCTGATCTTGAGGGTTCGGATACGGATTGGGCTAGGTCACCAAACAGCCACGCGAACCGAACCCCTGCCGCCGGTAGGGGTTGGGTCGTATGACCACAAAAAGAGACAGTCTGCGCTATTCGCAAGGCTGTCTCTTTTTTCTTAACATGGAACAGCTATTTTGATTTTGGATGAATTTTATGTTGAAATCTTATAGAAGAATGGGTATAATAGACGCAATCACTATGAAATTGGAGGGTCTCTATCATGTATGAGGTCACAAAAGATACTATTGTCTATGATGTAATGCTCAATGCACCTACAACGCAGCCGCTGTTTGAGCGTATTGGGATGCACTGCCTTGGCTGTGCTTATGCCACGGGCGAGAGCATTGAGCAGGCTTGCCTTGTTCATGGGGTTGATGTGGACGGTTTTGTCAATGAGGTCAACGACTTCATTGCTGCTCACGCCTGATAGATACAGCGGCGGGAGCTTCCCGCCGCTTTTTTCATGAATATGACGATACATCTATCCCCCCGGCTGGATGCGGTCGCGCAGGCCGTACCGCCGGGGGCCTGCGTTATTGACGTGGGAACAGACCATGCCCGTCTACCGGTATGGCTGGTGCAGATGGGCCGCGTCGGCCGTGTGATTGCTGCCGACCTGCGCCCTGGCCCGCTGGAAGGGGCTGCAGCCCTTATAGCCCAGACCGGCACGGAGAACCGTATTACCCTTCGGCTGACGGATGGCCTTTCAGGTCTTGGGCCGGACGATGGAGATACCATCGTTATCGCCGGAATGGGCGGGGAGAACATGATTTCCATTCTGTCCGCTGCTCCGTGGACAAAACAGGGGACATTCTTGATTCTGGAGCCGCAAAGCAAGCAGGCGGAGCTGCGGAAATTTCTTGCGGAAAACGGATACACTGTTATCTCCGAGCGTCTGGTGAAGGATGGGGGACGGGTTTATCCCATTTTAACCGCGCGCGGGGGCGTCTCTCCGGTGTATTCCCCAGCGGAGCTGCATACCGGCCTGTATAGGCAGATAAGCGGTGACCCGCTTTTTGAGGAATACCTTGCCAGTCTGACAGCCCGGGCGGCACTGGCCGCCCCCTATGATGACGCAGCTGCGGAAATAATTTAGTAATTGCAATCGATTAAAAGGAGGCATAAACCATGACAACGGTACAGGAAATTTTTAACCTCTTGGCTCAAAAGGCCCCGGTGGAGAGAAAACTTGATTTTGACAACGTGGGCCTTTTGGTAGGCCGAGGAAGTCGGGAGGTACATCGGGTTCTGACGACACTGGACATCGTGGATGAGGTGATAGACGAGGCTGTCGCTATGAGAGCAGAGCTTATTGTGAGTCACCATCCCTTGTTTTTTGATTTGAAGTCCGTGACGGATGCCACCTGGACGGGCAGTCGTGCTCTGCCCTTGGCAGAGCACCGCATTGCGGCTATCTGTATGCATA
>JAJBVW010000009.1:0-5334 GCA_020866945.1 Oscillospiraceae bacterium | reverse complement strand
TGACACGCCCCCCCACGGCTGGCATCCCCGCACCGTTTACCCCGCCGGCCGCCGCGCCCCGGTGCGCATGCATCCCGATAGCCCCACTGCGGTGCTCTGCCAAGGCCCGAGCACCGCATTGCGGCTATCTGTATGCATACGAACCTGGACGCGGCGGCCGGCGGCGTAAACGATGCGCTGATGACAGCCTTGGGCGGACGTGTCACCGGCCAGCTTGCCCCAGCTTCCGGCATAGGACGGATAGGGGAGCTGGCAGGGGAGAGGTCCCTCGCTGATTTTCTGCCCCTGGTGAAATCCGCTCTGTCTTCCAATGGCCTGCGCTATCACGATGCTGGACGGCCAGTGAAGAATCTGGCTGTATGTGGTGGTTCCGGCGGTGGGGAGATTGATCTGGCTTATCAGGCCGGATGTGATACCTATGTGACCGCTGATGTAAAATACGACCAGTTTTTAGAGGCAAAGCATCTTGGCCTGAATCTTATTGACGCAGATCATTTTTGCACAGAAAATGTGGTTGTTCCTGTCTTAGCGGATTGGATCAGAGAGGCATTTCCCAGTCTGGAAGTCCATATCGCCCAGTCTCATGGCCAGACGGCACGGTTTTATTAAACAACCGCTGTCATAAAAGCTCCCTCCACGGCGTATGATGAACCAAACACGCCATGGAGGGATTATTTGTGGACAGAATCTATGAGGATATTGCCCGCAGGACGGACGGCGATATATACATCGGCGTCGTCGGGCCTGTGCGGACGGGGAAATCTACCTTTATCAAGCGTTTTATGGAAACGCAGGTTATCCCCGGCATTGAAAACGTATACCGCAAGGAGCGGGCACGGGATGAGCTGCCCCAGTCCGGTTCTGGCCGCACCATTATGACGGCAGAGCCAAAATTTGTGCCGGAGGAGGCCGTTGACATCTCACTTGGGGCAGAGACGGCAGCCTCCGTCCGGCTCATCGACTGCGTGGGATATATGGTGCCCGGAGCTGAGGGGTTATATGAGGATGGCGCTGAGCGGATGGTAACGACCCCGTGGTATGACCATGAGATACCCATGACCCAGGCAGCGGAGGAGGGAACCCACAAGGTCATTGCAGAACACTCAACCATTGGGCTTGTCATCACAACCGACGGAAGCTTTGGGGATATTCCGCGGGAAAATTACACAGCTGCAGAGGAACGGGTCATCCGTGAACTACAGGCTATTGGGAAACCCTTTGCTGTAGTCTTAAATTCTGCTTCGCCAGCATCCGAGGAGGCAACAGCTCTGGCAACTGAGCTGAGCCAAAAATACGGCGTACCCTGCATGGCCCTGAACTGCCAGGAAATGACGGATGGGGAGATAAACGCCGTCATGAAAGCAGTGTTGTTTCAGTTCCCGCTGAACGAGCTTTCCTTCTGGCTGCCCGCCTGGGCGGAAGCACTGCCGGAGGACAGCGAGCTAAAACAGAATCTCTATGGTCTGTTTTTGGATGCGGGAAGCAAAATCAATGTCTTGCAGGATGTCTATACCTTCCTGGATGGTGTTGGACAAAGTGAGCTTGTCAGCGAGACACGCATATCAGGTGTGCAGGCAGGAATTGGCACAGCCAGTGCCGTAGTGGAACTGGAAAACACGCTCTATTACCGTACTATCAGCGAGCAGTCTGGCTATGAAATACAGGATGACGGAGATCTAATGGAACTGCTGCGGTCGCTGAAAAGCCTGAAGCAGGAATATGACCATGTACATGAAGCTCTTACACAGGCACGTGAGACAGGTTATGGCATCATTATGCCAGGGCCGGAGGATATGGTGCTGGAGGAGCCAAAAATCATCAGCAGAGGCGGAAAATACAGCGTCCGACTAAAAGCCAGCGCCCCGGCCATTCATTTGTTCCAGACCCAGGTGGAAACAGAGGTCTCTCCGGCCGTTGGAGGAGAAAAGGCCAGCGAGCAGATAGTCAGCTTTTTGCTTCAGGGCTTTGACGGTGATATCAACCGTATTTGGGAATCCAATATCTTTGGAAAATCTCTGTACGACATCGCGGAGGATGGACTGACAACAAAGCTTCATCGAATGCCCAACAACATCCGAAACCGTCTGCGAACTACCATACAGCGTCTGGTAAACGACGGAGGCTACAGCCTCATCTGTATTATCATATAGTGTGATCGGCATAAAATGCGGCTGTGTCAGGACGATTCAGATCCGGCACAGCCGCTGATTGTTTTGTAATTTCATAAAACAGTTGCGTCACAGCTGTCTCAGGGGGTATAATGAATGCAAGAGAGAACCGCAGGGCTTTTTGCCGCCCGACGATGTTCTGCAAAGGAGATACAAAAAAATGAGACCTTTATCCAAAATTGCCACATCCCTTAAGCCATCGGCAACCATGGCCGTGAATGCAACTGTGAAGCAAATGCGTGCTGCGGGCGTGGAAGTTTTCAGCTTCGGCGGTGGTGAACCTGATTGGCCCACGCCGGAGAATATATGCCAGGCGGGGATACAGGCCATTCAATCTGGATTCACAAAATATACACCAGCCTCCGGCACTTCGGAACTGCGGGCGGCCATCGCAGGGAGACTTAAAGATGACTATGGACTTACGTATGAAAACAGCCAGATAATTGTCACCAGCGGTGGAAAGCACGCCATTTATGTGGCATTATGCTGTCTGCTTGACCCCGGGGACGAGGTCATATTGCCTGCGCCCTATTGGGTTTCCTATCACGAAGCCATTCGCATGGCTGGCGGAACGCCAGTGGTTGTTTATGCACCTGAAAAACAGGGATTTAAACTGACAGCCGCTCAGCTGGAGGCTGCTGTCACGCCCAGCACAAAGATGTTTCTTTTGAATAATCCGGGAAACCCAACCGGCGCAGTTTATACCCGTGAGGAATTGGAGCCTCTGGCGGCGATATGCAAAAAATACGATTTATATGTATTGTCCGATGAAATGTATGGCAAGCTGATTTATGACGATGCAGAGCTTGTCAGCTTCCCGTCCTTGAGCCAAGACATTTATGAACGGACAGTGCTGATAAACGGCGTTTCAAAATCTTATGCCATGACCGGCTGGCGCATAGGCTACGCGGCAGCCCCAAAGCCCATTGCGGCGGCCATGGATGGGTATTTGTCCCAATCCACCGGTGCGCCTCCGTCCATCAGTCAGGCGGCGGCGCTGGAGGCCTTTTCAGGCCCGCAGGACGCTGTAGAACGTATGCGCCAAGGATATGATGAGCGGCGAAAATATCTTGTGGAGCGTTTGAACAGCATGGAGGGCGTATCCTGCACTGTGCCCAAGGGAGCGTTTTACCTGCTGATTGATGTCCAGGCCCAGTTTGGACGGACTTTGGCAGGACGGATAATCGAAGATGACGCTGATTTTACCCAGGCGCTCCTGGAGGCAGAACACGTCGCGGTCACGCCGGGCACCGCATTTGATGCGCCGGGTTATGTACGCTGGTGCTATGCTTCGTCTATGGAGGAAATCGTAGAAGGCCTGAACCGACTGGAACGGTTCATCAGATAACCAGAATACATATGTGTTTCATCTCATATTAATTATTAAGAACTCAATGAGGTGGAGCGCGGATGTTTGAAAAAATTAAATGGTGGTATCCTTTGATCCTGATTCTTCTGCTGGCAGCTGTGACACTTGCGCAGTCCTCTGATGCGGAGGCTGCGGAGGCAGCGGTGCCGGATCCTGTGATGGTGATTGATGCAGGCCATGGCGGCGCGGACGGGGGTGCTGTGGCGGCGGACGGGACGCTGGAAAGCGACCTGAATCTGGACATTGCCCTGCGGTTGGAGGCCCTCGCAGCTTTCTGGGGTGTGAACACTGTGATGACAAGAAATAGCGCGGAGATAGACTACCCAGTCGAAGCAACCACCCTGGCAGCTATGAAACGGGCAGACCAATACGCAAGGGCCGCTTTGGTAAATTCAACTGCCGGGGCTGTACTCATCAGTATCCATCAGAATAATTATCCTGCCGCCGCCCCCTGGGGTATACAGGTTTTTTACGGCAGTGCTGCCGGAAGCGACACACTGGCCACAGTCTTACAGGAAAACCTGACTGGGCAGCTATGCAGCAACACGCGACGGCTGGCAGAGCCTATTGACAGCAGCATTTATCTCATGAAAAAGGCAGCCTGTACAGCGGTACTGGTGGAATGTGGGTTTCTTTCGAATCCCGACGATTTGAGCCAGCTGCAAACCGAAGCATATCGACTTGAACTCGCGACAGTTATATTGGCATCCTATCTGCAATACACACAAGGAATAACGACATGAAAGAGAAAACGATTTTTTTCTGCTCCGCCTGCGGTCATGAAACGCCGCGTTGGCTGGGCCAGTGTCCCGCCTGCGGGGCATGGAACACCATGACAGAAGCTCCTGCCGCACCGAAAGCGGCTGCTAAGACTCGCCCCGTCCGCCGGTCTATGCCGAAGCGCCTTTCTGAGCTGGACAGCCGAGACGACCCACGCTTTTCCACTGGCATCCGTGAGCTTGACCGGGTGCTGGGCGGCGGCGCGGTGCGTGGCTCTATTGTTCTGTTCGGCGGTGCGCCGGGTATAGGAAAATCTACGCTGCTGCTTCAGGCCTGCGGCACCATCGCCAAACAGGAGAAGATTTTATATGTCACCGGCGAGGAGAGCGAGCGCCAGATAAAAATGCGGGCCGAGCGCCTCGGCGTGAGCCACGACAGCATTTATATCCTAGCAGGGACAGATATTAACGACATCATTGCCGCCATCGAAGAGCTTGGCCCGGAGCTTGTGATTGTGGACTCCATCCAGACCATATATGACCTAGCGCTGAATACTGCACCTGGCAGTGTAGGTCAGGTAAAGCAGTGCGCTATGGAGATTATGCAGCTTGCCAAAGCCTCCGGATTTACGGCCTTTGTGGTTGGCCATGTGAACAAGGAGGGCGCTATCGCTGGGCCGAAGGTCTTGGAGCACATGGTGGACTGCGTACTGTACTTTGAGGGGGATGGCAGCTTGAGCTACCGTATCCTGCGGGCAGATAAGAACCGTTTTGGTTCCACCAATGAAATCGGTGTTTTTGAAATGCGCAGGGAGGGACTGCGGGAGGTACCGAACCCTTCGGAGGTCATGCTTGCCGGACGTCCTGCCGGTGTGCCGGGCACCTGCGTTGCCTGCGTCATGGAGGGCAGCCGTCCCATTTTAGCGGAGGTTCAGGCACTGGTTACACCCACAAGCTTTTCCGTTGCACGGCGCACCTCCAACGGATTTGATTACAACCGGCTATATCTGCTTCTGGCCGTGCTGGAAAAGCGGGGCGGTATGCGGGTGAATGCCTGTGATGCCTATATGAACGTGGT
>JAJBVW010000011.1 GCA_020866945.1 Oscillospiraceae bacterium | reverse complement strand
ATAGCAGGGATATTCCGCCTTTGCCAATACCATTGGCGGCGTCATCCTGTTGGGTGTGGATCATGTTATCACTCGTAATTGAAAAAAACAGCAAAAAAAAGCCCCTCAAACCGCTAACGGTTTAAGGGGCTTTCATGGAGCTGCTGGGCGGATTCGGACCGCCGACCTCGTCATTACCAATCCTCTCAAAGCGGTTGCATCTTAACGCGCCTTTTTGCAATTTATCGTTTCAATCCATTCTGCTGCAACGGTTTTACAATTTCGCCTCATGCAACCTATTATGTCTTATTGTCGGCTTTTATGGCCTATTTTTTCATGAATGTTGCGACTTTTGTTGCGACTTTTTTAGGGGGGTAATTTTTCCATCCCTGAACCTGACCGCTTCACCTTGTGGACATCTATGTGTGCTCCATTAGCAGACGGGATCGTTGAATCGAATGGCGGCAACCGTAATAAAACGTATAGATTAAATGAGAGCCATCAAGAAGAACAGCAATCTCTTGCCGACACATCGTAATATTCCCGCAGCAATCTCCCCAGTTCACGGTACTCAGGAAACTCCATACGTGGAAAATGCACAAAAGAAACAGCATCATGTATCCCGTCCGTGCTGGAAAACCAAGCATCTCCGGGGCCATAGACGCGGGAGATAGAAAAATCTTCCAGCTTCTCCGAATCCCATATCAGCCGCGCTTCAGGTAAAGTGGGTCTGAACAGCACACGTGTGCTCATTGCGGATCGCAGCATAGCCGGTAGTCCACCTTCTTGTACGCTGGCCTCAGCAATTGAGATGATACAAAAACATCCTGCCGAAGCTCCCATCGTAATGATCCTTTTAACCAGTCCGTCGAAAGTGTTTAGACAGTAATCATCGTCCTTGCCAGCCTTCGCAGGAAATATGGTTCTGGCTGCAATATACTCATCTATAAACAAAAATGATGGATGAAAACCGGCATCCCACCATTTAATTGCGTCACCTCTTTCTTCGGACAAGTCGTTCAGAATTTGTTGTCGATACTTTATATCAGCAGTGAAATGTTTTAGGGCCTCCAGAATGTTTCTCACTTCTCTATCTTCGTCCAATGTGATCGTATGCGGCAATCTGGACAGCTCCGCTTGCTTTGGATCTACAACAACTACACTGCTGTTATATTGATCCGGCCCCATCAATAACACCTGAAGCAAAACCGAGATCACCCCAGTAGTCTTACCAGAGCGTGTCTTCCCAGCAAATAGCATACTCCCAGAGGTCGTCAGGTCTATGGTCGTAATATTATCCACCCGCAGTTTAGTAACGCTTTCTGGTAACAGGTCATTCACATCAGCGACTGTGAGTGACCTGTCTATTTTTACATCATCCATACGAAAGGTTACGCTGTTAAAGGCTGTGTCAGCATCGGTCTGGACGATGGCATAGTGTTCATACCGGCGATTTAAAGCTGAGGATATTGCGGACGCTGCATCTGCTAGGGTCTCTACGGTGGATCCCTGCTGTGCGCTTATGGTCAGATCATAGAGACCGTCTCCAACCTTCTTGCAATGAACACGCGGCAATAGCTCACCTGTTCGCAGTCTTAATGGATTGCCATGGCTGGGATGGTATAGCGCCCTTTTTACTTGGTTTTGAATGTGCACTTCAGCCGGGGTGAGTTTATAAAGAACTGCTGCTATCACCAACAGAGCTATAGCGGTACCTGCCAGCACAACAGCAGCTTTCTTCATGGCTATACTCATGCCAACAGCTACGTCATACCTGGCACTTGAGATGCTGAGGCCCCCGCAAAAGACAGCGAGGGCCAAAGCGATACCGCCCAGTACAGCAAGTAGCGTGTAGGGAGCCGTATGCCGAAGCGGAGCAGCTGACTGATTATAACGCCTGAACATTTTTTTACCTCCAATACAGCCTATAAAACTCATGGACACTCAGGTGATCATAGTTCTCTATCCGGAAAGTCCTATCAAGCATCTCCATCAGCGCCGGGTAATATGGGTCACAGGTACGGGGGTGGAAGATGATGTATTCCAGGCCGTGCTGCTCGCCATACTCCTGAAGCTGCGTGATCGCATCAAAGACCTGACTGGCATCAGTCATTTTGTGGTGAATGATTTCAACGTGATCGCTGACTTCATTGGCATACAGCTTGTTCTCAAGCCCCGGCAACTCAATTGGCCGGATCGGCTTATAGGTTTTCTTATTGGTGTTCATCTTGATATACCTCCTGTTATTATGTGGTATGTTTGTTTTTATAATAATCTGTCATCACTTCGCGGATCCTGTCCGGCAGGTAGTCCTGAAACGGATCCACCGCGATCGACTTCCTGTGTGCCGCCATTTCCTGCACCATGGGAAGGGCAACCTCGTCCTTAATACGATAAGCCCCGTCACAGATTAACTGCTCCAGCCATGCAGGCCCCACCAGACATGTCATCAGAGACAGAGACCCGGATACCTGCTTGTTCAGCCAGGCGTTCATTTGCTGTATGCTGGGGATCTCTCTGTCCTTACCTGCCAGGTGTAGAGGCTCCAGTCCCGCCAGAAATTCATCCCACCAGGCACAGACGGTACAGCGGCTGATATTCGTATCCGTGGGTTCAACAAAAGCCAGCCTGTCCCGAAGGACACCTGCTCCCAACGTTGCTACCTGCTGGTTTCCGTCTGTGCTTCCAGCGGGAACGGACTGAATGACCTGGGTCTGGAATTTCTTTGCAGAATTCCGTCTGAGGACAAGCTCTACCCGAATCCAATGGCTAATAGAATGAAGCTCTGCCTGCTTGTCATATATCCGTATACGAACATCACTCTTCGGAGTGCCAAGGTAGATAGTATGTCCATCTGTATCATCCATACTTTTATACTGTGTCCGCGACCGAAGCCTGGTACGTACTTCTCTTTTTTCAACCTTGTCTGCCATGGTGTCCATATCCAGGCTGCCACAGTGATCATCCATGGCGATGTCGATCCTGGTCAAACTGGTGTAGTCAGGGATATTGCTGCTCAGGATGTCATGAAACACGGACTCGTTCTGGGTCAGGTGCACCAGATCCGCACAACCCTGGCTCTTAAGATCCAGACATATCCCCATGTTTTTGCCGCCGTTGATGTAGATCTCAATCGAAGCATATTTCAGGCAATTGCGGTACCCGTAACGGCCATAGCTCTGAAGGGTAAACGCTGACGGGTTGAGCCCGAGCACGTAGCGGATAAAACGATTTGGAGAGACACCGTGAATAGAAACGGTGATGGCATCCAAAGTGCAGTTGTTTGTGGTGTTAGACATTGTCATGATAGTGTACCTCATGAGTGCGGTTGTAATGATAACCCCCCTGGTTAGGTACACGGGGGTTCCCCAGGGAGGCATAGCCTCCCTGGGCGGGACTGCCTGGGCACCGTGCTGGGCTTGGGGCCCCTCACGGCACCCTGGCCGCCCCATCATTAGGCCTTGGCGACGGTAACAGCGTCAGCAGCAGCGGCGTAACCGAGACGACCGTCGATGCTGTATACACGCGCATTGAAGCCTGCGAAGTCCACTGCCTTGCCTACCAGCCCGGGATCTACCGCAGCGTCCAGCGGCAGCTTGACATACAGGTGCTCATAGCCGTACGCCGGGAGCACTACATCGCAGCGGATTGCAGACACCTCATCCGTCCGTTGACCATTTACGTAAGCATAGGATTCGCCTACGTTCACCAGGATCATCTGGCCGGAAAAAGCACCGCGCTTCATCGTAATGCGACGAGGGTCCATCATATCTTCCACCTCCATTCCTGACAACTCGGGACATGAGCATATCACCGGTCCCTGTAACCTTAGTGTATCAGGTTTTAACCTCAGTGCATTGACTCATAGGAAGGCGAATGGGGGTCTGCCTTGACTTTCGGGAAACAACACAAAAAAAGGCCACACCAGAACATACTTGCTCTGATGTGGCCTTAATATTATGTCCGGTGGGACAGCCGGTTCTCGATCTCCTTCAGCATCCGCTGGCAGAACCGGAGCTTTTCCAGCACCCCGGCAGTATCTGCTTCCCCGAACATCAGGTATTCAGTGCTGACGCCGAGTACAGCAGCAAAGGCGGAGATGGCCTCGATGCTGGGCGTGTTGTCCCCGTCCTCAATGCGAGACAGATAGGAATTGTCGTATCCGGCTTTCGTCGCGAGATCGACTTGGGTGAGGTGTTTCTCCTTGCGAAGACCGTGAATCCGGGCAGCGAATTCCTCTACATTAAATTCGCCTTCAGTGAAGTCGTGCATATAAGTACCTCCTGACTTCAGCAGGAACGCTGCGATTGCAGCATATAAACGGAGCGCCATGCGATTTTTGTTGGGGTATTTTGGCTCCAAAATCCGCGGAGGTACGTGCGGATTCTCTGGGTGTATATGTCTTACGTGCGTCTCTGTATGAGCTGTAATTTTCCCTCCCTTACGCACGGCGTCTTGCCTGGAGGATGTTGCTTGCGACCGTATCAGAACGGTCATCTGGTTGTGGTTTTGTGTGTACGGTGTTGATGTTGTAATTAATTAGATCGGTCTATATCCGCAGGGGGCATGGACAATCTTAGTGCTATATATTTCATTATATAGTATACCTTTGCCGACGTCAAGGGTTTTATTTAAACCTTTTGCCGGGTGAAAAAAGCACCGCGTATCAATGGTTTGCGGGCCGTCCCACCACCCGGCAGGGGAATTGAAGTGCACGACTCAAAAATACAGTTTGCCACCAGGCCTATATTAGTTAGTTCTGGTTACATCGTCCTCTCAGAGAAGACGATGTTGTTAATTCTAATTAGACGCAGCAGTATTATCTCAGAGGGGATAAACCATCATCCGACTCTAGTCCCATACTCCTCCATACCACAGTCGATTTCACCGGTCAAGGACGGAATATTTTTGAGAAAAATATTCTGGCAAGTGGCCCAATAGGCCATCCTTGACAGGCGGAATTGTCTGTGTTGCAGGTAGGTAACACAAGCGCGCGCCGCGCTTGCGGATATACCACCACAAAAAAAATACGGAGGATACAACACCATGAAACAAACCACAAAAATGAGCAGGGCCATCAGTCAGTTGGAACACATCTACAACGTCTTGAATGTCGATTTTTATAACGGTGAACTTCCCACACCAGTTATCACAGTGCAATCCCGCCCTGGCACCTATGGCCATTGCACGCGGGGCAAGGTCTGGAGGCGGAGAGACGAAACAGCGTACGAGTTGAACATAGCCGCGGAGGTGTTGAACCTGCCCATTGAGGAGACGCTGGACACTATTCTACATGAAATGGTACATCTTTATTGTCGGGAGAACGAGATCCAAGAGACCAGCAGGGGAGGATCGTACCATAACAAACGCTTCAAATTTATTGCGGAAACTCACGGCTTACATTGTGTTCCATGTGGTCAGAGCGGGTGGAACACAGCCCCCACAGACGAACTGGTTGAATATGCACTTTCAAAAGGCTGGAGCGAAATATCCCTGGGCCGGGATGGGATCGCCTTCACGCAGACGACAGGAACTTCCTCCCAGGGAGGACGACGCCCCAGCAGCACGCGAAAACTGGCCTGTCCTATATGCGGGCAGAGTGTCCGAGCCACCAAAGCGGTGAATATTCTGTGCGGAGATTGTCTGGTGCGCATGGTAGAGGTCTAACCGAAAAGGCTGGCTGTCCTATAAAACGGATAGCCAGTCGCTGTCATATGGTATCCCCCGTGTACGTGGGATGATAATCCTTTGGTACCGACAAAATTGAAAGTGTATGTTCAAAATTGTAAACTTTTCTGTATTCAGTTGAAATGTCTAAAGCAATCGTATATAATATGATTACTCATATAAACACATGCAAAACACATACGTCACTACAACAAAATGGAGGCATATATAATGGCTGAACAAGTTTTAGTACAGGTTCGAGTTGACAAGCAGTTAAAGCAGGATGTTACAGATATTTATGAGTCCTTGGGCATGGATCTGCCGACAGCAATACGGATGTTCTTCACCCGCAGCAAAATGGTACGGGGTATTCCTTTTGAAACGACCCTGCCTGATAATGTGGTCACACGAAGGGAAGCTCTGGATGCCTTTGATGAGCTAAGGCGACAGGCGTCTGATGTGCCAGAGATGACGCTTGAAGAAATTAATGCTGAAATCAGTGAGGCAAGAGCTGCACGTAAGGATACACAATAATGAAATGTTATGCAGTCGTTGATACAAACGTTATTGTTGCTGCGCTAATCACGAAAAATCCTTCCTCCCCGACAGTGGCTGTGCTGCATGAAATATTGGGCGGCAGAATTACGCCGCTCTACAATGAGGAAATTCTTGCGGAATACAATGAAGTGCTCCACCGCGAGAAATTCCATTTAAAGCAAGAGTCTGTCCAAGTCGTTCTGTATGCGGTCAAGCAGTTTGGATTATCGGTTACCCCAACGCCAACAGGAATAATTCTGCCGGATATGGATGACCTGGTATTCTATGAGATCGCAATGGAAAAAAGCTCCGAGGGAGCATGGCTCATTACCGGAAACCAGAAGCACTATCCTCCCGAAAAATTTGTTGTCACACCTGCCGAAATGATGCAAATTTTGAGCAATGACGATCCACAAGCTCTCTAACCGTCACCTGTTCCCATAACAGGCGCTTTATACTGTCAGCACGCTCAACCCAATTTCGGTGAGCAAACGGCTGGCTGTCCTATAAAGGGGACAGCCAGCCGTTAACGCAAAATTGTATCTACGATTTTGTGACTGTATGTGATATACTGGCTGATATGTTCAATTACTGCGTCTAATAGCAGATAAGATATTGTAGAAATAATTCCGGATGGATGTCCTGAAAATGGGACACCAAATCAGATATAATACTCGCAGAAGGAGAATCGGGCTATATGGAACGAAAGGAATACAGCGCGGGAGCCGTGAAGCTGTCCTTCTGGTTTATGGAATTTCGGAAGGTCGTCGAGCTTCGAAGTCAGGGCAAAGCATATGAGGAGATAAAACAGCTAAGTCAAGATGAGAACCTCTTCGCGGCTCCTACCCCAGCACGGGCGAAGCAGATTTGCAGCACGGTGACAACGCGGGTGCAGAGTCTGGATGATAGCTTTTACCCTGTTTTTTCGGAAGGTGATCTTTCCACGCAGAAGCTATTCGCTCTGACTGCTGTCATGGCCAGCGATACGCTGTTTTTTGACTTTATATATGAGGTCATCCGGGGAAAGCTTATCATCGGCAGCAACGAGCTGGCTGACAGCGACGTTCGAATCTTCTTTAAGAACAAACAGCTACAGAATGAAAAGGTAGCAGGATGGACGGACGCCACGCTGACTCGTCTGGGACGCTGCTACAAGACCATGCTCTATGAGGCCGGTATCACGGATAAGGCAAAAGAAACCAGAAGGATATTCAGGCCGATTTTAGACCCTATGTTTGAGCGCTGGCTGCATGAGCACGACATGAAAATCGTCATCAAAGCATTAACGGGGGTGAGATAATGGCAGACCTAGCGGCACGGCTGGACGAAATGGAAAAGGCAATCCGGAAGCCCTCCTTTCGGAGCAGCAGCGGACGGGCGAACGAGGTGAATTACTGGATTTTTGATTATCCTCCCGAGCAGGAGCTGGAGGTTCGCGAGCGCATCGCCTATCTGCAGCACAAAAATCAAAAAGGGACAGACGGGTTCGAGCTGGTCGTTTTCGACCTCTATGACATCATCATAGACTTTCTGATGGATAAGAGCTTCATGGACAAGTGCTATAGCTTTGAGCAGAAGCGCGGATTTGACCAAATCACAAAAGCGGTCAATAATTCCATGAAAATCAACGATGACGACAGCCTGATCGTCCAGTACATCAAAGACCATACGCCGGAGAACGCCGTTGTGTTTCTGACCGGAATCGGGAAATGCTATCCCATCCTGCGCTCCCATAAGGTGCTGAACAACCTCCATCAGGCGTTTGTCAGAGCGCCGGTGGTGCTGTTCTTCCCCGGAACCTATGATGAACAAACGCTGATCCTGTTCAATGAGATAAAAGATGAAAACTATTATCGGGCCTTCAAGCTCGTGAAGTGACGGAAAGAGGTATTGCAATGCTTATCAAGGATATGTTCCGCAAAAGGATCGACCGTGAGCTCCAGGGCGTTATCATCGTGGGCCAGGGAGAGGAGACCAATGTAGCGCAGGAGCTGGAGGAATACGTCGTTACAAAAGAGCTGCAGCGGCATTTTGCCGATTTCTTTGCGGCCTACAAGAAGGGCATCATCGGGACAACGCCAAAAATGGGCGTATGGATTTCCGGCTTCTTTGGAAGCGGTAAATCCCACTTCCTGAAAATTCTGTCCTATCTACTGAAAAATCAGATTGTTGGGGACAAAAAGGCGCTGGACTATTTTATCGACGATGAAAAAATCGCGGACCCCATGGTGCTGGCCGATATGCAGCTGGCAGCGGAGACGCCCACAGACGTGATACTCTTCAACATCGACTCCAAGAGCAGCTCCACCAGCAAGCAGGACAAGGCTGCCATCGTGAACGTCTTCCTGAAGGTTTTCAACGATATGCAGGGCTTCTGCGGCTCCATGCCTCATCTGGCTGACCTGGAGCGCCGGCTGTCTGATGAGGGAAGGCTCGACGAGTTCAGGGCCACTTTTGAGGAGGAATACGGTTCCGCCTGGGAGGACTCCCGGCAGGACTTCGATTTCATTCAGGATACAGTCGTGGATGTCCTCTCCGCCATGGGCTTTATGAGCGAATCCGCCGCGCGGAACTGGTGTGAAAAGGCCGTAGAGCTCAATAAGCATCGAGGACTTCGCAAAGCGCGTCAAGGCGTATATAGACAAGAAGGGCCATAACCATCATGTCGTTTTTCTGGTGGATGAGGTCGGCCAGTACATTGGCGACAATTCCAACCTCATGCTCAACCTCCAGACCGTGACGGAGGAGCTTGGCAAGGAGTGTATGGGCAAGGCATGGGTCATTGTGACCAGCCAACAGGACATCGACTCCATCACCCAGGTGAAGGGCAATGATTTTTCCAAGATTCAGGGGCGCTTTGACACCCGTCTGTCCCTCTCCTCCGCCAACGTGGACGCCGTGATTAAAAAGAGAATCCTGGATAAAACGGCCACGGCGGCGCAGGCTTTGCGGCTGTACTATGACCAGAAGGAGACGGTCATCAAAAACCTTATCGTTTTCAACGACGGCGCGGAAAAAAAGCTCTACACCTCCGCGGATAATTTTGCCGAGGTCTACCCCTTTGTGTCGTATCAGTTCAATCTCCTGGCCAGCGCGCTGACCGCCATCCGAATCCACAGCTCGACTGGCAAGCATCTGTCCGAGGGCGAACGCTCCATGCTGGCGCTGTTCAAGGAATCGGCCATGCAGCTGATGGACGAGGACACCGGCGCGATCGTACCCTTCCATAAATTCTATGACGCGCTGGAGAACTTCCTCGACCACTCCCACAAGGGCGTTATCATCCGGGCTTATGACAACAGCCGCATCAACCCGGAGGGCAAAAACCGGGATGTATTTGCCATCAACGTCTTAAAAACGCTGTTTATGATCAAGTATGTGCAGGATATAGAGGCAAGCCTCGACAACATCACCAGCCTGATGGCCGAGCACATCGACGACGACCGTCTCGCGCTGAAGGGCCGCGTGGAGGAAGCGCTGAAAGTCCTCATGCAGCAGATGCTGGTGCAGAAAAACGGCAACGTCTATGTGTTCCTGACCGACGAGGAGCAGGAAATCAACCGGGAGATAGACATCCAGAATATAGAGATGCCGATTGTCATCAACAAGGTATCCGAGATGATCTTTGAGGACATTTTCAAAGATCGGAAGTACCAGTACCCCGCCTTCGGGGGCCGCTACGCCTTTTCCTACAACCAGGCGGTGGACAACCAGTTCTATAAAGCCAGCCAGAAGTACGACATCGGCCTGCGCATTCTGACTCCCTGGTATGACGGCAGCACGGACGACGCCACCCTGCGCATGATGTCTGGCCAGGGCCATGAGGTGCTGGTAGTGCTGCCCAACGACGACGCGTTCCTGAAGGAAATCCGGGTCTCTCTGAAAATTGATAAATTCCTGCAGCTGAACACCTCCACGCAGCTGGCGAAGTATGAAACCCTCAAAGAGACCAAGCGGGTGGAAATGCGGGAGCGCAACGCCAACGCCAGGCTGTACCTGACCGAGAGCCTGAAGGATGCCACCATCTATGTCAACGGCGACATCGCCCGCGTGCAGTCCAAGGAAGTCGCCAGCCGCATCAACGAGGCTATTGGCCGGCTGGTGCAGACGGTCTATCACAAGCTCTCCTATATCGACGCGGCCATGGGCGAGGCGGACATCCGCAAAATGCTCCGCACCAGCGAGCAGCTTTCTCTCGGCCTGGGGGACAGCGCAGAGGCGAACACACACGCCCTGGACGACGTACTCGCCTTCATTGCCCAAAATTCCCGGAACCATATGAAGACCTCCATGAAAACGGTGAAAGACCGCTTCATGAAGGCCCCCTATGGCTTTGTGGAGGACGACGTTCACTGGCTGATAGCCCGCCTGTTCAAGCGGGGCGACCTGGCTTTTACCGTAAACGGCGCCGGCGTCACCATGATGAACAAGTCCGAGGAGGAGATCATCAGCTACATCACCAAAAAAGCCTTTGCGGAAAAGCTCCTGATGGAGGTGCGCATCCGCGTCTCCGACAAGGACAAGAAGGCCGTCCGGGATGTGATGAAGGAGCTGTTCCACGGCTCCGCCGCCACGGAGGATGAGGACAGCATCATGCGCACCTTCCAGCGCTACAGCGAAAATATGGTGCGGGAAATCGAGCGGCTGGAGCCGGAATACCGCGTCTATCAATACCCCGGCCAGGAAGTCCTGACCACGGGAAAGCGCCTGCTGCAATCCGTCCTTCAGATGCAGACGCCGCTGGAGTTCTTCCAGACCGTCTCCAAGCGGCAGGATGAGTTTTACGAATTTGCCGAGGACTATGAGCCGGTAAAGGCCTTCTTCGGCGGGGAACAGAAGGAGATATTCACCCGGGTGCTGGACGTGCTGGCCATTTACGAGGACAGCAAGACCTACATCGTGGATTCGGAGCTGGAGGACGTGGTCTCTCAGCTGCGCGCCATTGTCCGCAAGCCCAATCCCTATCGGGACATCCCCAGGCTGCCGGAGCTGCGGGAGCGGTTCACCGCCGCCTATATGAAGGTGCTGGACGAGGAATCCGGGCCGGTGCTGGACACCATCGACCAGGCGCGGAACAGAGTGCTGGAGGTCCTGGACGGCAAGGAATACGAAGCCTCCATGCGCCAGCGCTGTCTTGACCAGTTCGCGGAAATCCGGGACGGCGCGGAGCGCTGCAACAACGTCTCCCTCCTCCGGGGATTTGCGGACAAGGCGGATGCCCTGAAGCTTCGGCTGCTCAATGAGATGGACGCGATGGACGCCCAGCTCGCCCGGAAAAAGGCCGAGGAAGAAGCCCGCCGCCTGCGGGAGCAGGAGAAGGCATCCGGCGTCTCCCTGCCCCAGAATGAAGCGCCAAAGGCGCAATACAAAGTGCGGACGACCCGCAGCGTTTCCCTGAAAAAGGTGGCCGGAACCGCCTCCTGGCGGCTGGAAAGCCCGGAGGATGTAGACAAATACGTCTCCCAGCTGCGGAAAAAGCTCCTGGCCCAGCTGGACGAGGATACCATTATAAATGTAGAGCTGTGACCCGCAGGGCATCATAAGCCATATGCAAACTCCCGCCATTCCGCTTTCCATGGCCTATACGCCGGGAGAGCAGTGGCGGGAGTTTTGTTTATGGGAAGGGTGACCGAGAAAATCAATCGGCGTCACAAGCCTACACCCTTTCTATCCTCAGATACTTTTCGCGGAGATACCACGCCTGCTCGGGGCTTATCACCTGGTTTACCTCGGCGCTGTTGATGTCGCTTTGCAGCTCGCAGTAATCGCAGTCCCAGTGCAGGTATTTCTCGCCGCTGTCAAGGCGTTTCCACGCCTGCTCCATGGCGCGGATGGACTCCTGCAAAAAAGGCGGAAGGCCGCACTCCAGATAGTCCTTGCTCTTTGGCAGCCCGGTATCGCTGTCGTATGACGCTGTAAAGTCCATTGTCTCCCCCCTGTGAGGCACCCGGCACAATTTCTCACCGTGAGAAATCGCCAGGTTTCTATGGCGCGGAATGAATATCTATGATACAATAAATGCAAAATATCACTTTTTACCTACTTTGTCAATATACGCCGCCGGAGCGGGGCGGCGCGGAACAGGAGTGAGCCAGAGAATGGATGAATACAAGCCGCCGTTTCACATGCAGGATAAGATACCACATCTGGTCGCAGAGAGCAGCGAACAGGTCGGACGCCTCAGGGTGCTGTCTAACGGGAAGCTGAGCCCGCGTCTGCGGCGGGAGAACCGAATCCGCACAATCCATTCATCGCTGGCCATAGAACACAACTCCCTTTCGCTGGAGCAGGTGACGGCCATCCTGGACGGAAAGCGGATATTGGGAAACCCGAATGAAATCCGGGAGGTACAAAACGCCTACGAGACCTATGAGATGATGCTGACCCTCGACCCCTTTTCGGTGGAGGATTTGCTCACGGCGCACAGGCATATGATGAACGGGCTGATTCCGGAAAACGGGATGTTCCGTTCCGGCGGCGTCGGCGTATTTGACGGTGATGTGCTTGTTCACATGGCACCGCCGGCGCAGTTCGTCCCGGCACAAATACAAAATCTGCTGCGCTGGTATCAGAACGCGGAGACCCACCCGCTGATAAAAAGCGCTGTTTTCCACTATGAATTTGAGTTTATCCATCCCTTTGCAGACGGAAACGGGCGCATGGGCCGGATGTGGCACAGTATGCTTCTGGGCAGATGGAACGAGCTTTTCTACTGGCTTCCCATGGAAGACCTCGTGCGCAGGAGGCAGAAGGAGTATTACGATGCGCTGGGCAAGTCCGACCGGGAGGCGGACAGCTGCGCTTTCGTGGAACTGATACTGGAGATCATCCTGGACACGCTGAAGGAAACCTCCGTTGTCGGAAACAGCGCCCCAGCACAGAGCACAGAACCTCAAACCGCGATAGAAAAGCTCCTGTCCGCGCTAGGTGATGAGGAGCTGTCCGCAGCGGAGCTTATGAAGCATTTGGGTCTTTCCCACAGGCCGACCTTCCGGGAGAATTATCTGAACCCCGCCATGGAGCAGGGACTGGTAGAGATGACGCTGCCGGACAAACCGAACAGCCGGAACCAAAAATACAGAAAAACACAACTTGGTCGCTCACCGACCAAGTCACCCGATTAAGATGAATTTCAAGTAATATGGAGGTTCAAGTATGCTTATTGGAAAAATTGAGATCAACAGTTGCCAATACTGTAACGGAAAAGATCTCAGGTATGGATACCAAAGCGGACATAGTAGATTAGGTGGTGCACCCGGATTCTTGGAAGATCAGGAGCCAATACATTATTTGATTTGTGCAGATTGTGGTTCAATTGTATATTCTTGGATTACAAATCCAAGGAAGTATCCACGGAAAGTGTCAGAGAGTTCTTTCTAATGGAGTGGTGTCGATTTCCACAAAAAATGAATTATAAGGCAGAGATAAAGCCATGAACAAACCGACGATCTGGGCCAGGAACAAGCTCGTTGCAAAATCATCTTCGTCTAGGCATATAGCAAAGCCGCTTGCGTAAGAAATCGCGGTATGAAAGAAACGATAATAATTATAAACGTGGAAATGTGGGAGGTTTAACTATGACGCCAATAAGCATCTCTGAAAAACTCATGTATAATACGGTACGGCTGGAAACACTAACCGGCTCATGTGGAACAGGATTCTTTTTCAATTTTAGATTTGACGATACAATAGTGCCAACGATTATCACTAACAAGCACGTTGTTGATAATAATCCAGACTCACATATGAAGTTCTTTCTGCATTTGGGTGATGATAGCGGTAATGATATAGGGGAAAATTTCCGTGTTACATATGCCGCACACTGGTATTTTCATCCTACGCATGACATTTGCTTCACTTTTGTAAATCCTGTTTTTGAGGAAGTGAAAAAACGCACCGGAAAAAACGTGATTTTTTGTGCTAACGATGAAAATTTAATATATAACAAGAAGCAACTGGAAGAATTAACAGCTCTTGAGGACGTTGTTATGGTTGGTTACCCAACTGGATTGTGGGATCAACTACATAATTACCCAATTTTTAGAAAAGGACTTACAGCCACCCATCCGGGGTATGATTTCAACCAGAAAAGTGTAGGATTGGTTGATATAGCTTGCTTTCCAGGCTCGTCTGGATCGCCCATATATATTCTTGACGAAAACGGTTATACAGATAAAAGAGGAAACACTTATCTCGGAGCAAAAAGGTTTATTTTCCTCGGTATTTTATATGCAGGGCCAACCATAACCGTTAATGGAGAAGTATCTGTAGTAGATATACCAACAACAAATAAGGTAATTTCTCAATCGCGTGTAATGGTAAATTTGGGATACTATATTAAGTCTTATGAAATTCTGGAATTTAAGCCCATTATTAAAGAAATTATGAGTTCGTGAGGAAATAACCATGAACAAAACCGCAATCAAAAACTTCGCGATATGGGCGCGGAACAGGCTTATTGAGGAGATTAGCTATCAGGCGGGGCTGATGGGTATCACGGCCAGCGGCATTGCCTCTCCCCTGCCGCAGTCCACGGGGGAGACGGAGTTTTATGACATCGGCACGGCGGAGCCTTACGCCATCAGCGGGCAGCAAGTGACGCAGCGGGCGAAGCTCGCGGAGGCCATCCGCCGGAAGGAGGCGGACACGGACTATCAAACCGCCTATCGCTTCATCATGGAGGAGGTGGCCTATACCTGGTTCAACCGCCTCATTGCCGTGCGGTTCATGGAGGTGAACGACTATCTCCCTTCCCGCGTCCGGGTGCTGTCCTCCGCCACGGGCAAGCTGGAGCCTGACCTTGTGACCACCCCCTTTGACTCAGGCCTCCCCTTCACCACGCAGGAGGAGGCCGACATCGTGCGCCTCAAGCAGGAAAACGAGATGGACGAGGTGTTTCGCCGTCTGTTCATCCGCCAGTGCAACGCCCTGAACGAGATCCTCCCCGCCCTGTTCGAGGTGACCGGCGACTATACGGAGCTGCTTCTTCGGGTATCCTACACCGACCCGGAGGGCGTTGTCTGGCATCTCGTGCACGACATCGACGAGGCGGACTTCAACGTGGAGCAGGGCGGCCAGGTGGAGATTATCGGCTGGCTGTATCAGTATTATAACACCGAGCCGAAGGACGAGACCTTTGCGCTCCTCAAAAAGAACGTCAAAATCACCAAGGAGCGCATCCCCTCCGCCACCCAGCTGTTCACGCCGGACTGGATTGTGCGGTATATGGTCGAAAACTCGCTTGGCCGTCTCTGGGTGGAGGGCCATCCTAACGATGCCTTGAAATCCGAATGGAAATACTATCTGGACGAAGCCGAGCAGGAGCCGGATGTGCAAGCGCAGTTAGAAGAAATTCGCCAGGAATATCGGACATTAAATCCGGAGGACATCCGCGTCATTGACCCTTGCATGGGCAGCGGCCATATTTTGGTCTATGCCTTTGATGTGCTGATGCAGATTTATGAGTCTCAGGGCTATACCCAGCGGGACGCTGCCCAGAGTATTTTACAGAATAATCTCTACGGCCTGGATATTGACGAGCGGGCGGCTCAGCTTGCCTGATATGTAATGACCTTTGTCAAGAGGCAATTTGCCCAAAAACAGGG
>JAJBVW010000217.1 GCA_020866945.1 Oscillospiraceae bacterium | reverse complement strand
GTGGCGGCAGTGGCGGTCGGCGCGGGGGTCGCGACGGCGGCGGTGCTGGTCGGCTGCGTGGGGTCGATGCCCGTGGCGGCGGGCGGAGTGGCGGTCGGCTCAGTCGTCACAACAGCCGCATTGACCGTCACATCCAGCGAGGCGGAAAGCGTTCCCACCGAGGCGGTGATGGTGGCGGTGCCCGCGCTGACGGCGGTCACGATGCCGTTTTCATCTACCGTGGCCACAGTCTCATCCGAGCTGCTCCAGGCAACGTCGTCCACCACGCTGTATTCCGTGCCGCTATAGGTGGCCGTGACGGCCAGGGTGGTCTCATCGTCCACCGTCAGCGTGGACGTGCCGGAGACATTCAGCGCCGTGGCAATAATCTCTACGCTCACAGTGGTAGAGCCGCTCACGCCGATGGTTAAGCCGTCACTCACCCCATAAGCAAGCTCCATAGCCGTGCGGGTGCTCCCGCTAGAGGATGTAAATGTTCCCATGCCGATGCTGTTAAGTTCAGGATTTATCATGTTTTCATAGTGTCCGGTAACAGCGCCTTCGGTTCCTGCGACATAGTCTGCCCTCTCGGAATAGAACAGTTCAATGGAATACAGCATTGCGGCGGTAGCCAGGTTCTCCGCACCAGTGGTCGTACCGTTGGACGACACCGTATTATACCAGGTCATACCGTTGGGGCGGGTGTGGCTAAAGTCGATGCAGGTCTCCGCCGCGCGCAGTTGGGCAATCTCCTCCAGGCCGGAAGACCATTTCACTTCAACGTAGCTGTCCACAAGGCCATCCGTATAGGCTTCATACCGAATCGCATTGACGCGCTCCAGAACGGCGGAAATATCCGGGCTGGCGTAGGTCCCATCCACGGCGACGGTGATGGTGGCGGATTCCTCCGCCGACGCCGCTACGGAGCAGAGGGCGAGGCAGAGAACCAGCGCTAAAATCAGGGCTGCTGCTCGTTTCATTTTCATTTCTCCTTAGATGTAATAACTTAAATACTCAAAATACCCCCTCACCTTCCGGCGAGGGGGAACATTTACCTGGTTCTGCACCAGCGGAGGAAGGTGTCCTGGCTGATGCCCAGCATTTTGGCGCCGGTGCGGGAGGAAATCTGGCGGGTCATCCAGAGGTTTTTCACGTCCTCGAAATTATCCGGCAGGGGCAGGCGGGGGCGCCCAAAGGTCACGCCGCGATCCTGGGCGGCAACTATCCCCTCGTGCTGGCGCTCTTTGCGCCATTTCTTCCTGTCCTCGACGGCGGTCAGCTCGTCCTCCAGCTCCGTCACGCGGTTTTGCAGGGCCGTTATGGCGTCTATGGCCTCTCCTATCACGAGCGCTGCGCTCTCGTCCATGCTCTCGCGATTGCTCGCAAGCCTGGTCAGAAGCTGGTCATAGGTCACGGTCTCTGTCATCGGGCACTCTCCTTCTTCCGGAGAACGACCACCGCGCCGAGGCCGCAAGCGCACAGGGCTACTATCCCCGCCCACAGGGCGATGTTGCTGTCATCCCCGGTCTTGGGAGCGTCCCCGGTGGGAGTCGGTGTGGCCGTGGCGGGCGGATCCGTCGGGTCGGGAGTCGGGGTTATCGTCGGATAGACGTTCGTGAACGTCGCGGAGCCGGCCTTATCGCCGCTGGCGTCGGGATAGAGAATGGCCGTGGAATCCAGGCCTGTGCCGTCCTCCCGGTTCGTCACATACACTGTCAGGGTATACACCGTGTCGTCATACGTGCACGTCGCGTCCGTGCCAGGCTCCTGCCATATCGTATAGGTATACACGCCTACCCTGGAATAGGTTATCGTGGGGAAGGAATACGTCCCCGCGCCGGATACGGACATGGTATACGTCCCATCCACAGCGCCGGCCGGCATGGGATACGAGGCGTCGTCCGCCTGCATCACCACGGAGAGCGTCTCCGCAGGCTCGGGGAGCGTCCCCTCCAGCGCCACGGTCACATCCAGCACGCATACGGGGTCATCCGCCGCAAACGCCGCGGGTACTGCCGCCAGGCACAGCGCCAGCGCCAGCAGGCTGGAAAAAACCTTCATGATTTTTCTGCTCATTTTCATATCCTCCTAATATCCATTGGCAGGACGTTATTGATATATTTCAACAGGCATCGAACCTGCTGTTTCCAAAGTTAATTCGGGGTCATGACGGTCAAAACCACCGTTCGCGCGTCCGTATAATCAGACGAGCAGGTGGACAGGGCCAGCAGCTGCAAGCCGTCCGTCGCTCTTGCCGCAGAAAGAACGCTCTCGCTCAGGCACAGGGCGTTTTCCTCCGCGAAATCCAGAAGGCCGCTCGTGTCCTCAAACCACTGGTCGGGACTGAATATAGCGTCCTCCGAGGCGGAAATCACCATGCAGGCCAGCACCGTGAGGCTGTAGCTCCTGTCCGGCAGGATAAGCGTGCCGGTGGTGTTCTCCGCAAAGAACTCCTTGTCCTCGTATAGCTCCAGGTCGCCGAACATCTTGCTGTTTTCCATGTGGTGCCCGTAGATAAGGCAGTAGGCGTCCCGGAAGTCCGTGGTGTTTGCCGTGTCGAGGAAGATGCTCCCGGCCAGAGCAAAATTGCCGTATACATCCGTGTTTATGTAGCTTAAAATATTTTCCCCCTGTACGATGGGGTAATCAATGGCGGTGCCGTCCATGGTGATCCAGGCGCACACGTCCTCGTTAATGGCGAGCAGCTCGTCAAAGCTTGCGCCGCCGTCGCCGTCCTCGTCCACCACCGGCTTGAGCTTGAGGAGAGCCTCCTGGACATCCTCCGCCGCGGTGTAGACCTGGTTATTATCCCAAAGGGCGTAAGCCGCCCAGCTCCCTGCCAGCAGCAGGGCCAAAACGATGAAGAAGCTCAATAGGGCGTTGCCCGCCCGAAGAAAAAAACGGGAGATTCGCATATAAAAGCATCCAAAAAATTTTGGTTCCGGGAAGGGGCCGAGGCCCCTTCCCAGGATTTTACGTCAGACTTGAAATTAGTCCTCCACGCGGCGCTTACGGATAATCATGACCGCGCCCAGAGCCAGGACGGCCACCAGGACAAGCATGTAAGGCAGGGAGTCCAGGGTGATGCCGGTGTCAATGGTTCCCTCATAGGTGTTGGTGATTGTAGTGCTTGCACTAAGCGGCGCGCCATAATGACCGTCAACGTAAAACCGTACATCCGCGCCGGTATCGTGGTGAAGGGT
>JAJBVW010000170.1:4392-15933 GCA_020866945.1 Oscillospiraceae bacterium | reverse complement strand
TAAGTTCTTAACCCCCGTCTTTACCGACTCGATCGCCAGTTCCACCGCGAGGGTGCATAAGCTCCCCATCTGCGTCAGTTTGTCGTGGAGCTTGTTTAACTGCTCCTCATATACTTTCCGTAGGGCCATATCAGCCAAACCTCCCTGAGATATATTCTTCCGTTCTTTTGTGTTTGGGCATCGTAAAAATTTGTTCCGTATCTCCGTACTCGATCAGCTCTCCCAGAAGGAAGAAGGCGGTCCAGTCGGAGATCCGCACTGCCTGCTGCATGTTGTGGGTCACCATGATCACGGTGTACTGTTGCTTCAGATCTCCGATCAGGTCCTCGATCTGGGAGGTCGAGATCGGATCTAAGGCGCTGGTCGACTCGTCAAGAAGCAGGATGTCCGGCTCGACTGCCAGCGCACGGGCAATGCAAAGCCGCTGGCGCTGACCGCCGGAGACATTCGTGCCGCCCTGTTCGATCCAGGTGTCGTATTTATCCGGCATCCGCTGGATGAACTCGTCGGCGCAGGCCTGCTGGCAGGCCTCCTGGCACTCCTCCAGGGTGGCGTCCTCCTTGCCCCAGCGCAGATTGTCGAGAATCGTGCCGGAAAAGAGCACGTTCTTTTGCAGCACCACGGCCACCTGGTTGCGCAGCGTCTCCAGGTCGTATTCCCGGACGTCCCGGCCTCCGACCCGAACAGCACCGTCGGTCACGTCATAAAGGCGGCTTATAAGGCTCACCAGGCTGGACTTGCCGGAGCCGGTGCCGCCGATGATACCGATGGTCTCCCCGGCCTTAATATGCAGGTCGATGTCGTGGAGAACATCCTCCCCGCTGCCTTTCTTATAGGCGAAGCAGACATGGTCGAAGTCAATCTCCCCGGTGGGAACCTCTGTCACCGGCTCGGCGGGATTTGTCAGGTCGGCCTTCTCATTGAGCACCTGCGCAATGCGGCGGCCGCTGGCGGCGGACATGGACACCATAACGAAGACCATGGAGAGCATCATCAGGCTCATCATCATGCCCATCACATAGCTGAACAGGCTCGTCACGTTGCCCGTGGTCATGGATCCGGCCACGATGAACCGGGCACCGAACCAGCTGAGCGCAATGATGCAGCCATAGATGGTCAGCATCATAACCGGGTTATTGAAGGCCAGAATGGACTCCGCCTTCACGAACATCCGGCACAGATTTTCCGAGGCCTTGGAGAATTTCTTGTCCTCATAGTCCTCGCGGACATACGCCTTCACCACCCGGATGCCGGAGACATTTTCCTGCACGCTGGCGTTAAGGTCGTCATACTTATCAAACACACGCCGGAACATGGGCATGGATTTCAGCGCGATAGAAAACAACACAATGCCCAAGAATATCAGCGCCACCAGAAACACCGCGCTCAGCCGCGGGCTGATGACAAAGCACATGACCATGCTGCATATCAGCATCAGCGGGGCGCGAACCACCATACGAATCAGCATCTGATAGGCGTTCTGCACGTTTGTCACGTCTGTGGTCATGCGGGTCACAAGACCGGCGGTGCTGTATTTGTCAATATCCGAAAAGGAAAAGGTCTGGATATTCTCATACATGGCGTCCCGCAGATTGCAGGCAAAGCCAGAAGAGGCAGAAGCCCCATAAGTGCCAGCTCTCATCCCGAAAAACAGGCTCAAAAACGCCATCACCAGCATCAGCGCACCATAGAGAAGCACCTTTCTCATATCGCCACCCTGAATGCCGGAGTCGATGATTGCCGCCGTGACGAAGGGTATCAGCACCTCCATCAGCACCTCCAGCGCCGTAAACACCGGGCAGAGAATGGAGTCTCGCTTATACTCCTTCACCTGACGGCCAAGGATTTTTAAGGTATTCATAGTTGTTGTCTCATCCCTCCTACTGAATTTTTGCATTGATTCATCCTTCGTCTTCACTTTGAGCGCACGCGATTGATTGTCTTAAACAAAAGAGCCTCACTCCTCCAGGGAGACGTACACCCGCATAAGCAGGGATTTAAGCTGCTCCTGCTCCTGGCCGGACAGGTCTTTGAGAATGATCGCCTCGTTTTGCCCCATCTCCTCATGGTGCGCCTCGCACAGCGCCCGGCCCGCCGGGGTGATCTGCACCCGCTTTACCCGCCGGTCGCGGGCATCGGCGTAGCTGGTAATAAGCCCCTTCTTTTCAAGACGCACAGCCACCCCCGCGGCGGTGGACTGGGCCACTCCAAACCCACGCTCCAGCTCCTTCAGCGTGGCGGTGCCGTCCTTCGACAGAAACAGGATGATCAGCATTTTGAGCTGAAAAAAGGTAATGTCATGCTTCTGCAGGGCGTTATTGGCCCGTTTTTCCAGGGTGTCGTTAATCCGCTTTATCAGCGCGCCGCACTCCACCTGGCCATCCGGCCCCAGATAACATTCATCCTCCCGCATCCTGTGTCTGCCCACCTTTCATGCCTCCAAAGTTTACAGGGTAAAACATAGCAAATCAATCGCTCGCTGTCAATAGCGAGCGATTGATTTTTCAATTTGTTCATATTTTACGCTGCCGCCCCTCTCTGAGGCTTGGGTCAGACGCCTCGGAGGGGATTCTTTTTTATCTGGGCATACCGCCGGGGGTAACGAATCGGCGTGGACGCCGTCTTTTCCACCACCAGGGCAGCGTGGGTGACGTCCGTGCCGGGGATGGTGTAGGGCCGTATCTCCCGGAGGCGTCCCCCCAGGGTGCGGATGGCAAAGTCCGCCTCGTCCGCCTCCGCCTGGCAATCCGGGCCTTTCATGGCGATAAACAGGCCATCCCGGCCCACCATAGGAAGGCACAGCTCCGCCAGTACGTCCAGCTCCGCAACCGCGCGGCTGACCACGATGTCGAACCCCTCCCGAAGCTGGGGCAGCTCCTCCGCCCGGCCCCAAATGCAGTTCACATTCTCAATGCCCAGGCGGCGGCAGGAGGCTTCCACGAAGTCCACCTTTTTCCCCACGCTGTCCATCACCGTCAGGCGTATGTCCGACTGAAGCACCCGCAAGGGAACGCCGGGAAAGCCCGCGCCGGTGCCCACATCCGCCACACGCTTGCCGGAAAAATCCGCCACGGTCAACAGGGCGGCGCTGTCCAGAAAATGCAGCCGGGCCATATCCGCCGGGTCAGTGATGGCGGTCAGGTTCGTGACCCGGTTGGCGTCCGCCAGAAGCCGCCCATAGGCCGCCAGCGTCTCAACCGCCTCCCGCTCCGCCGGGATACCCAGGGCCTCCAGCCCTTCTGTCAGGATGTTTTCCATAGCGTCTCCTTATATAATATAACAGAAAAAGGACGCGCATTCAGGCGCATCCTTTTTTATTCCTTGCTTTTTGAGATTTTGCCCTGCGGTCATTGTATCACACCGCGCACCGCGTTTCAAGCCGGTGTCAGGAAACGTATATCCTCCACCTGGGCCACGCAGTCATAGCCCGTCTCGTCGGTGTCCCCACGGGTGAAATAGGTCGCGCCGGAGGCCAGGTCATAGCCCTCCAGGGCCAGCTTTGCCGCAATGGCAGACGTATCGTCCGGGGTCATATAGACCATGCCGTTGATGACCACGTCGAACTGATTCTTCGCAAATACGACCTCATATACCGTGTCCGGAAAAGCCTCGTCCGCCACGCGATTCATGATAACGCTGCCTATGGCGGCCTGAGCCTCCAGGGACTGTCCGCCCGCCTCGGCATATATCACGCGGCTGAGCCAATAGACGTCCGTCTCGCTGTAATAGGCGTCTCCGCTTGTCAGGGGAGAGAGCGTTCCTTCCTCCACCGTGATGCACCACGCCACACGATCCCAGGAAACGGAAGCGCCTGTGCATTTTACCAGCGCCTCCACCGGCAGGCATATGCCGCCGTCCATGCTCTGCACGCCGTTTTCCACGTAGAGATACCGGCCATTGCAGGTGAAGTATATCGCCCCCGCCTCTGCCGTCATGGTCAGCGTATCGCCCGACAGGGTCAAGCTGCTGCCGCTGTCATAGGCCGTGCCGCCCACGCCCAGGGCGGACAGAAACGCGGCCACGTTCACATAGGGCATTCCATCTATCAGCGTGCACTCTCCGCACTCCGTCTCTCCCACATAATAGGGAACCGTGCTGCGGTTGTCTGTTACCTCAAGCTCAGACGCCTCGCCGGAAGCATCGCCGAAGACCACATAGCTCTCCGCCAGCGCCGCCGTCGCCTGCGCGTCCTCCGCCTCCTCTGCCTCAGCAAAGACAGGCTTGCTCATCACGGCCATCGTCAGAACCACGGCGCATACCACAGCCAATACTCTTTCCAGCCATCTGCTCTTCATCCAGCCGCCTCCTTTGACCCTGCCTTTCATTTTATGCAGGATAGAATGACCCGACTTTCATCAGGTACACTCTTATTATAGCGAATGGAAATTGTCGAATGCAATCGGCATTGTGTCTAAATGGAAGGTTTCAAAACTAGGAATTGTGACAAATGCACAAGAACTTGTGTCGTATTTGGGTATTTATGCCCAATAAAAATCAACATCTTGTGTCTCAAAATTGGAAAAAATTTCCTTTTCCCTCCCGAATCGACAAAAAATTTTTTAAAATCGTTTTTTATCCATTAACCATAATCAGCAATTATGTAAATAAAATTTCAATTTTTACTTAATTTTATGTCAACTGTTTCAGCGCCTGAGCCAGCTGGTCAGGGCAGGATGTGGGCTTTCCGCCGCAGCGAATGCCTTCCAGGCGGGAAATGGCCTCCTGCACCGGCATATCCACCACCAGACGGGAAATACCCTGCAAATTTCCGTCGCAGCCCCCCACTACTTCCACACTTTTGATAACGCCGGACTCAGCGGTCACGCGCATCAGCCTAGAGCAAACGCCCTTCGGGTGATATGGTACGGCCCTTGTATGTTTTCTCATGTCCCGCCGCCGGCGGTGTTAAATTTTTGGGCAAAAAGATTCATATTCAAAATTTTCCCTGCATATACTACATATAGGTATATTCTGCACGAATTACACTATAAGAAAGGGGGCCTGTTCATGAAGAGCAAGCTGCTCTCCGCGCTGCTTCTGCTGTGCTGCTTTGGTGCGCTGGCCATACTGTCCGGGGCCATCCCCGTGCTGGCCGAGGAGGAGGCCGAGGCCGCTGAGGAGATAGTTCCCACCCCGACGTCGGAGGCCACCGCCGCAACAGCGCCGCTGCCGGCGGAGGAGGCCGCGCCGGAGGCAACGGACGAGGTCACGCCGGAGCCAGAAGCCCAGCCGGAGGCTACATACGAACCCACGCCAACGCCGGAACCGGAGGCCACCGCCGTGCCGGATTTGCCGGACTGGAGCCTCGAGACGACCGTTCTCTCTACCACCATCACCGGCGACACATTGAAAAACAACACCGCGTATGAGGTAGATGTGGAGGCCCTGCTGGCAGAGGGTCTGAGCCTGAGCCTACCGGCGGAGGGGTATCAGATTCTCATCATGCATACCCACGGGACGGAGGCCTATACCCCAGAGGGGGCGGACGTATATGAGGCCACCGCCGAATACCGCACCACGGACACGAATTACAACGTCGTCCGGGTGGGGCAGGCTTTGGCGGACAGCCTTGCCGCCTATGGGCTGAACGTGCTGCACGACACGGAGCTTTATGACTATCCCAGCTACAACGGCTCCTACACCCGCTCCGGCGCGGCTGTTGAGCAATATCTGGCCGAAAATCCCGGCATAGGGCTTATCATCGACCTGCACTGGGACGCGCTCGGGGAGGGGGACACAATCTATAAGGTCGTGACCGAGGCCGCCGGGGAGACCGTGGCGCAGATTATGTTCGTCATGGGTTCTGACGCGAATTTGAACTACGCCGATTGGCGGACAAATCTCACCCTGGCCCTGACGCTCCAGCAGACGGTGGCCGCGCGCTATGAGACGCTGATGCGGCCCACTGTCCTGTGCGATTATCGCTATAACCAGCAGCTCAGCACGGGAAGTCTTCTGATGGAGGTCGGCACGGCGGGCAACACGCTCCAGGAGGCCATCACCGCAGTTCAGCTCTTTGCCGACGCCATCGCGCCCACGCTGCTGGGACTGGTGGAATAAACCGCCCAGAGGCCGGGCATACTATCATTATAAGAGCCTATATTCACAGGCGTCCAGCTTCCCTACATAGCCGCAGGGCTATACATTATTATATCACCAGGGGGCAGGAAATGAAAGTATGGGATATTATGACGGACAGCATTGTTTCCGTCGGCCAGCAGGAGCCGGTCTCCGCCGCCGCGCGGCTGATGAAGCGGCATAACCTGGGCGCGCTGCCGGTCTGCGACGACAGCGGCCATCTGCTCGGCATCGTCACAGACCGGGACATCGTGACCCGCTGCGTGGCGGTGGATCTGCCGGCAGGCAGCACGCAGACAGGCGAGGTCATGAGCCGGGGCGTGAACACCTGCGCCGCCGGGGACGACGTTGACGCCGCCGCCCAGACCATGCGCCAGCAGCAGGTTCGCCGCCTGCCCGTCATGGACGGGGGCCGGCTCGTCGGCATGGTAAGCCTCTGCGACCTCGCGAGGCGGGACACCTGCTCCATGGAGGCCGCGGAAGCGCTGGGGGATATATCCGCCAACATCCGAAGATGGTAAAACAGGAGCCAGCATCAAAACTGTGTGTTTTGGTGCTGGCTTCATTCATTCGCCGTCCATATCCATATTTTTTTAATCGCTTTTACGCAGGCGGTTCCTCTTCCCGCTTTAGGGGCAGGAGCAGCACCAGAGCGATTCCGGCGGCCAACGCCGCCGTTACGGCCAGCCCGCCCTCCAGACCAAAGCCGCCACCGTTTATCAGCTCGCCGCCATTGGAGGCCGCGCTGAACAGCGCCGGCCCCATATCCCCGTCGCTGACGCTTACGCCGATGACGTTTCGCTGGAAGATATTCCACGCGCTGTGGAAGGGGCACACGCCCCTGATGCTGTCCCGCCGAAGCATATATACCCCGGCCAGCACCCCGAACAGGGCCAGGTTCACGATGGCCAGGGGCGTGACTCCGTCGTTTCCTAAATGCAGCAGGGCAAACAGCGCGGCGCTGATTCCCACTGCCGCCGACAGGGGGACGCGGCTTGTCAGGGAAACCATAAAATAGCCCCGGAGCATAAACTCCTCCCCCGCTCCCTGGACGAGAAAGCCCAGCAGAAACAGCGCGAGCATTCCCCAGGAGATATTGTCATTCAATCGGAAGGACAGCGTCCCGCAGGCCGCGGCCAATCCCGCCGCCGCACACAGCATGACCCCGCCAATGGCAAAGCCCAGCAGATATTCTCTCAGCCAGCCCTTTTTCCTACAGCCCATAGAGCGTATGGGCCGCCGCTCGATGCAGGCGCAATACAGAACGGACACAGCAATCTCCACCGCGCAGGCCAGCAGGGACAGGAGGGTATACCAGGGTGCATCCATCTCCACCCCAAAGGCCGACAGAATGCCCAGCGGGAACCCCGCCATTATGCTCATGCCGACGCTCGCGGCCAGCATGACGCTGAAGAAAGCAAGAACCTGACCGGCAAGCCCCGGCTTTTTTCCCGCGAGCTTCGCCCGGGCCAGCGTCTCGCTCCCGGCGGCAAATCGCTTCAGCATAGCGTCTCCTTTATGCGTTATTGGCTCTCCCCCGCGTCCCCGTCCAGATGCACGGAGATATAATCATGACCCATGGCGGGCAGGAGCTTTTCCAGCAGCTCCGCCGTCCGAAAACGGACGGAGCTTGTGTTCACGCAGGGGTGGCAGGCGAACATCTCCTCTCGCAACACGTCCTCATCGATGACAAGCTGGACATGTTTTTCCCTGTCGTTTTCCAGGCCCAACACGGACACGCTGCCGGGGGTAACATCCAGATATGCCTCCATATGCTCCGCATCGGCAAAGGACAGCCGCGCCACGCCGAGCTGATGGGAAAGCTCCTTGGTTCGGAAGGGCTTATCTCCTGGCATGATGAGCAGGTAGAAGCTGGTCTTCTGTCGGTTGCACAAAAACAGGTTTTTGCAGATATGCACCTGCAAAATCGCGCCCACGCTGGCGCAGACCTCCATGCTGGTGGCGGGCTGGTCGGGGTGGTCGGTGCGATCGAAATCCACGCCCTGACTGTCCAGCAGGCGATAGGCCCGAATTTCCTTGTCAAGCCGCCCGGTCATATCCAGGGGCGAACCATGTATAAGCTCCATTTTCTCCTCCTTATGAAATGACAGCCCTTCGCAGCGCGACTCTGTCTATTTTATCGTTGATGGTCATGGGCAGCCGCTCCAGACGCACATAGCGGTTCGGCATCATATAGGACGGCAGCTTTTCCCGCAGCTGCGGCACCAGGGCGGCCTCATCCTCCCCGCCAACATAGACGCAGTATATCTCATCGTTTTCCGCGTCGAACAGACAGCAGCCGTTGGACACGGAGGGGACGGACAGCAGGATGTTTTCAATCTCCCCCAGCTCTATCCGGTAGCAGCCCTGGTGCTTTATCTGGAAATCCTTTCGCCCCAGAAACATGATCTCTCCCCGCTCGTTATATTTCGCCAAATCACCGGTGCGGTACATCCGCTCTGCGAAGGCATGGTTCAGCGGGTTCTGGACAAAGGCTTTGGCCGTCTGCTCCGGGTTATTGTAATACCCCAGGGACAGGCAGGTGCCAAGCACGCATATCTCCCCGGTCTCGCCCTCGTTCACAGGCTGGTCGTCCTCGTTCAGCAGCAGCAGCCGGGTGTTTTCGCAGGCTTTGCCGATGGGAAGGGGTTCATCGTCGTCAAAAGAGCGGTCTACGACATAATAGGCGCAGACATCGGTTATCTCCGTCGGGCCATACATATTGCAGAAGCTGGCCTCCGGCAGCGCCCGCCGCCACTGGTTCAGCTGGCGGTTCGGCATGACCTCCCCACAGAAATACACCCGCTCCAGGCTGGTGGGCTGCGTTGTTTCCAGGATGCCGGAGTTTGCGATGGCGATAAGAGCCGAGGGCACAAAAAAGATGGTGTTGATGTCATGCTCCGCCAGAAACCGCATCATAGACTTGTGGAAGGAGAAGCATTTCCGCGGAATGATCCAGGCAGTAGCCCCATTTTTCAGCGCGCTGTATATATCCAGCGTGGAGTTGTCGAACACAAAGGGGGCCTGGTTTCCAAAAACGCAGTGTTCGTCGATTCCTAATGCATTGTGGAGCCACTCCGCATAGTCTATCATGCTGCGGTGACTGATGGTGACGCCCTTGGGTACGCCGGTGGAGCCGCTGGTGAACAGGACGTATAATAAATCCGTGTCCACATGGGCGGCCCGGATGGCCGCAAGCGTCAACCCATCCTCCGCCGTTTCGCAGGCATCCTCAAAGAGGGCGGCGGGGACGTCACCCGCCAGGGTCTTGGCCGTCTCCGCATTCCGGCTGTCATACAGCACAAAGGCGGGGCGCAGGGTATCGAATATCAGCCGCACCCGGTCAGGGGGCATTTTCGTGTCCAGCGGGACATAAAAGCACCCGGCGCTGAGCGCCGCAAAAAAGGCCGCAAGGCAGTCCGGCGTTTTTTCCATATACACCGCCACCGGCTGCCCCCGCCCAACGCACGCCGCGAGATAGCTTCCCGCCCGGCGGGCCTTCTCCCGCAGCTGGGCGAAGGTCAGGGCTGTTTTTTCGTCTCCAAAAGCAATTTTATCAGGAACCCGCGACGCCGAGGCGTCCAGGTATTCCAATACATTCGTTATCATAGCCGTTTTTTCTCCGCTTTTCCGTGGATTTGAACGGAGCTATTATATAACTTTTGACCCCGCCCCGTCAATCCACGGCGCATTCGTTCAAAAGGACATGCCGTCCGCGAAACGCCTGCTTTGTCGTACTGTGCGCTTGACAAATCGCACAAGCCCCGTTATATTGAAGTCAAGTTCCAGGCATATCAGGAGGCTCGCCATATGAGTACCACGGAAGCGAAAATTGCCGCCAAAATTCCCGGCGCTGACACGGGCATCATAACACGCAACAGCGTCTGCGATATTTGCGCCCCCGGCCCCCACTGCGGCGTTACCTGCTATCTCCGCGACGGGAAAATCATCAAGCTGGAGGGCACGACGGAGCACCCGGTCAACCACGGGCTTTTATGCACGCGGGGCCAGAGCGGTCGGCAGTATGTTTATCGCAAAGACTGGGTGCTTACGCCCCTGCGCAGAATCGGCCAGCGGGGTGAGGGCCGCTTTGAGCCTATCACCTGGGAGGAGGCATGGGCGGAAATTATCCCTCGGCTGGAGCAGACGAAAGCGGACTATGGCGCCAGCGCCGTGGCCTTTTATTCCGGGTATAACAAGTGGTATCGCCCTTTTTTGCAGCGGCTCTGCTATGACTTTGGCTCGGTGAACTATGGAACAGAGTCCTCCGCCTGCTTTACCTCCACCGTGATGTCCTGGCGGCTTGCCACCGGGGCCGACGCTGTGACCCCGGATTTGGCGCACGCCGGCCTTTTCCTTGGCTGGTGCTACAACGGCTATTACGGGCAGTATCTGATGCCGCGCAGAGTGGAGCAGGCCCGCGCGCGGGGCATGAAGGTCATTATTGTAGACCCGCGAATCACGCCGGCGGTGGAAAAGCAGTGCGACCTGCACCTTCGTATCCGTCCGGGAACAGATGGCGCGCTGGCGCTGGGACTTGGGCGGGAGCTAATTATAAACGACTGGGTAAATCGTGAGTATATTCAAAACAATGTGTATGGCTATGACGCATACAAAGACTATGTCATGGATTTTTCCCCAGAGCGAGTGGAAAAGCTGACCGACGTACCGGCGGAACAGATTCGGCAGGCGGCCCGGATGATTCACACCTATGCGCCGCTTGCCATCAACCAGTCCAGCGCGGCTATGGTTCACCATATCAACGGTATGCAGAGCCACCGCGCCATTATGGCCCTGTCCGCCCTCATGGGGAGCTATGACCGCTCGGGCGGCATCATCCCCATACCGCTGACCTATGCGCATTCCATGGCCGGGTTTTCCACGCTGGATCATGCATTTTCTCTTGAACCATATCCCCGCAACGCGCCTCAGCCGGTTGGCGCAGAACGGTTTCCCCTGTGGGCCAGGGTGGTGGGTGAAATGCAGTGCTGCGACCTGGCCCGGCAGATTACGGAGGGGACGCCCAATCCCATCAAAGCGCTCTGGGCACACGGAATGAACATGAGAATGTTCAACGCGGACCGGGAACTCGAAGCCGCGCTGAAAACGCTGGATTTCTTTGTGGACACAGATTTGTTCCTCACGGACACCGCGAAGCTTGCGGACATAGTTTTGCCCTGCTGCTCGTCTTTTGAACGCAGTGAGTTCAAGGTCTTTGGCGGGGGCTTCGCCCAGTGGACGGAACCCGTCATCTCCCCGCTGGGGGAGAGCCGCCCGGATGACGCCATTCTCTGCGAGCTGGCACGACGACTGAACCTGGACGACCCGCTGCTATGCGCGGGGCCGGAGGCCGGCGTGCGGTATATGCTGCGCGAAACGCCTATCGACGTGGATTTTCTGAAGACATACAGCCAGCTGCCGCGAAAGGTAGAGGGCCTGCACTCCATCCCGATAGGACAGCAT
>JAJBVW010000170.1:0-4382 GCA_020866945.1 Oscillospiraceae bacterium | reverse complement strand
CTCCATTCCAGGCTGCACGATGTTCCCTGGCTCAGGTCGCTTCGCCCGGAGCCTGCGGCGGATTTAAACGACGAGGATGCCGACCGCCTTGGCATATGCGCCGGCGACAGACTGACTTTAACCACCAGCGCAGGCTCGCTGACCGTCGCGGCAAGGCCCTCCCCACGGGTGAAAAAGGGGACGGTTCATATGTACCACGGGTATCGGGAAGCAGACATAAATGCCATTGTTCCGGCGGGATTCAACGACCCCTATTCCGGCTTTCCCGGGTTCCGCAGCGTGCCATGCAGAATTGCGAGGTGTGAATTGTGAAGCTTGTGTTTTCCTTTGATTCGGAGCGGTGTACCGCCTGCGGCGCCTGCGCCGTCGCCTGCATGGATCAGAACGACATCGCCGTGGCGGCCGGACAGGAAAGCTACCGCCGGGTGTTTGAAACGACGGAACACGGAAAAATAACAGCGGTATCCACCGCCTGCCGCCATTGCTCACCTGCGCCGTGTGCCGCCGCCTGTCCCATGGGGTGCTTCTATAAGGACGAGGAAACAGGCCTGACTTTGTATGATAATCGGTCGTGTATAGGATGCCGCCGATGCCTGGCGGCCTGCCCATGGGAGGCCGTTACCTTCCGGCCTACGGGGATGAAGAAGCCAAAGGTGCGGATGGAAAAATGCCACGGATGCCTGGAACGGATTCGGGCTGGCCTGCCCCCCGCCTGTGTGCGCGTCTGCCCCACCGGCGCGCTGACGCTTATAAAAGAATAATGACTACGCAAACGGAAAAAGACATGCAATCCATGAGCGCACAGAAAAACAGAGCCAGGCCGCAGTGCGGCCCAGCTCTGTTTTTTGCTATGGCATAGAATCGGTTTCTGTGAAATCAGAACTCGCCCTGGCCGATGTAGTCGGCCACGTTCTCGGCGGTGATGTAGGTCAGCGGGGTGTAGTGATAATACTCGGTGGAACCCTCGTTCAGATACTCGGCCATGGCCACGCAGGTCTCAGCGGCAATGTCGTCGGCCCGGTTCATGACCGTCAGCTCCATCTGGCCGTCAGCCACGGCCTGGATGGCGTCGTTCTGGCCCGTCAGGGAGTAGACCTTGATCTGGTCGCCCAGGCCGGCCTCCTGGATGGCGGCCACAGCGCCCATGGTCAGGTCGTCGTCATAGCCCATGACGATGTCGATCTCATCGCCGTCGGCGGTGATGTGCTGCTCCATGAAGGTCTTGGCGTCGGTACGGGAGGAGAAGGCGTAATCCGGCTCGTAGAGGTTATAGTTGGTCTCCTCCATAGCGCGGGCAAATCCCGCCTCACGCATCTGATAATCCATCAGGTAGGGCACGCCGGAGATCTGGACAACGTCCAGGCCCGCGTCCGCACCGTTCTGGTCGATGACGTACTGGCCGATCTGATAGCACATCTCCTCCTGGTCGGGGCCGATGCAGGCGGTGGCGTATTCACGGCCTTCCTCGGCCACATCCAGGGCGCAGAGGAACAGGGGGATACCAGCCTCAGAGCAGGCGATGGCCACGTCCACCATGGCGGTGGGGTCGCCGCCGAACACAGCCAGCGCGTCCACGCCGGCGTCAATCATCTGCATACAATAGTTGGTCACGTCGTCCGCAATGGTCTGCGCGTCCAGGCTCTTCACCGTCGCGCCGCACTCCTCGGCAATGCGGGCAAGTTCGGTGCCGACACGACCGCCCCAGGGAGCGGAGGAGTTGATGGTCACGTAGCCAATTGTGTACCCGGACAGGTCAACATCAGAGTAATCGATGTTGCAGCCGTCCTGCGCGCCTTCTGCGGCGGCAGCGCCGGACTGCTCGGAGGTGGTAGCGTCCTCGGCAGTGTCGTCGGTGGTGTCAGCGGCGGTGTCAGAGCTGCCGGAGCAGGCCGCCAGAGACAGCACCATGACCAGGGCCAGGAGCAGGGCAAGAAGTTTCTTCATTTGTGGTTCGTCCTTTCAGTTTTGTTTTTTATGACAATCGCGCCGAGGCGCGGCTATCAACAGTTGGCTACAGCTCATCCACGCTCTTACCGCTGGTGAAGCGGTCGATGATAAGTACCACGATCAGCAGAGCGCCGGTGATGAAGTTGACCCAGTACTGGGGCAGGAACAGAGAGGTCATCATCTGGGAGATGACCCGCATGATGAGAACGCCGATCAGCACATGGACGGCGGTACCCTTGCCGCCGGTCATCTTGATGCCGCCGATAACACAGCAGGAGATGGTCAGGGTGGCAAGGCTGCTGCCCTGGGTATAGATGGCATATCCCGCCTGAGAGACCATGATGAAACCGGTCAGGGCGGAGAGAATACCGCACAGCACATAGGCCACCCACACGGTATTCTGCACGTTGATGCCGGCATAGGAAGCCGCCTCCGGGTTATCCCCCACCACATGCAGGCGGTTGCCGAAGCGGGTCTTGCGCATCCAGAAAAACACCAGCGCGACCACGATCAAAAAGACGATCACCGAGGGAGCGAACCAGCGCAGGCCGAATATTTTCGTCTGGGCAAAGAGCTTCACGATGGCCGCGTCCTCCGGGGCGAAGGAGCTTTTGGCAAAATAATACACAAAGCCCTGGAATGCGTAGTTCGACGCGATGGTAGCAATCAGAGCGGGAATCCCCACCTTCGCCACGAAAAAGCCGTTGATCACGCCGCAGAGGGCGCCGGTCAGGAGGGCCACGATGACGCCCACGGCCAGGGACAGGGCGCCGCTTCCCGTGACGCCGTAGACGGCGTTGAAGGCAATGACCAGCGTCACGCCGGACAAGCCCGCCTGGAATCCGGCGGACAGGTCGATGTTGCCGGTTATCATAACGAGCGCCAGGCCCAAGCACACCGGGCCGTACATGGCGGTGTATTTGATGACGTTATAGAAGCTGTTGCGGTAGCCATCTACAAAGACGAAGGCCACAAACAGCATGACAACCAGGATGAGGATGGAGTTATTGTCCTTAAAGAACCGCCCGAAGCGTTTTTTATCCCCAGCCGCAGTTTCCTTTACTTTCTTTTCCACAGTTTGACCCCCTTCGACTGGAGCACGTCAAGCGACAGTGCAAAGAGCATGATAGCGCCCATGACAACCCACTGCAAATACTGGGACATATGCAGACTGGTGAATCCGGCGGACAGGATGCCATAGAACAGGACGCCGATAATGGTACCCCAGACGGAACCCTTGCCGCCGCTGACGGCGCAGCCGCCCAGCACCACGCAGAGGATGACCTCCATCTCCGCGCCGGAGGCGGACTGAGGATTGGAGCTGAGGGAGTTTGCCATCATGATAATCGCGGCCAGCGCCACGCACAGGCCCAGTATCACATAGGCGATGGTGGTGTTCTTTTTGAAGCGAATGCCGGAGAAGCGGGCCGCCACCGGGTTTGCGCCAATCATATAGAGCTGCTGGCCGTATACGGTTTTTGAAAGCAGCAGGCCCAGCACCACGGCCACGAGCACGAACCAGACGATTAGAATATGTATCGGCCCGATGGACGAGGTTCCCAGCGCTCGGAAGGACGGAGCGCAGTTCGCGTCGATGACCAACACCGTGCCGGAGGACACAATCAGCGCAAACGCGCTGTAGATAGAGCTGGCGCCCAGGGTGGTGATGAAGGAGTTCAGGCGCACATAGCTGACCAAAACGCCGTTAAACAGACCGCACAGAAGGCCCACGGCCAGCACGGCCAGCACCGTGAGGAAGGTGTTGTTGGTGCTCATCATGACCTTTGCCGTGACAGAGCAGAGGAAGGTCAGCATATAGCCCACGGACAGGTCGATGTTTCCGGTGAGCATGACCAGGGTCATGCCGAAGGCGATGATGCCGATGTACACCTGCTGGCGCAGAATCATCATAAGGTTCGAGGGGGTGATGAACAGAAGCCCTGAGCTGCTCCCGGCGTGGGTTATCTGGAGGACAATCTCAAAGACGATGGCGACCACAATCATGGCCACAAACACAGCCGCGCCGTTCATGCTGAAAAACTTTTTCACGAGGGTCTTGCCCTTGGATTCAGTGGTCTCGGTCATTCGGCGGCACCCCCTTTGTTGATTTTTTCCAGCACGTCCGTCTTGCCGATGGAGCAGGCCAGAACAGTCTCGCTGGTGAGATTTTCGTCGATGGGGAGCTGGGCGGTCTTATGCCCCTCATAGATGGTGACGACGGAATCGCACACACCCAGAATTTCCTCTATTTCCGAGGAGACGATGATGATGCCCATGCCATCCTGGGCCAGCTCGTTGATGATTTCATAAATTTCCGCCTTGGAGCCGACGTCGATGCCGCGGGTGGGTTCGTCCACAATGAGAATCTTCGGCGTCAGAGTCAGCCATTTGGCCAGCACGACCTTCTGCTGGTTGCCACCGGAGAGGTTCCCGAC
>JAJBVW010000147.1 GCA_020866945.1 Oscillospiraceae bacterium | reverse complement strand
CGGCAGAAGATGGGCATGGGCTTCCAGCACTTCAACCTCTTTCCCAACATGTCCATCATGAAAAACCTGACCCTCGGCCCTATCAAGCTGATGAAGCGCTCCAAGGCGGAGGCAGAGGCCAAGGCCACGGAGCTGCTGGAACGTGTGGGCCTGGCAGACCGGGCCGGGGCCTATCCCAGCCAGCTTTCCGGCGGCCAGAAGCAGCGGGTGGCCATCGTCCGCGCCCTGTGTATGGAGCCGGAGGTCATGCTCTTTGACGAGCCTACCAGCGCCCTTGACCCGGAAATGGTCGGCGAGGTGCTGGACGTCATGCGAAACCTCGCCAGGGAGGGCATGACCATGGCCGTCGTGACGCATGAAATGGGCTTTGCCAAGGAGGTGGGCGACCGCATCGTCTTTATGGAGGATGGCCGCATCCTGGAGGAGGCCGCCCCGCAGGATTTCTTCACCGCGCCCAAAAGCGACCGCGCCCAGGCGTTTTTGGCGAAGGTGCTTATCTGACCCGGGCAGAAAAGACAAAAACACCGCTGACGCACATTGTCAGCGGTGTTTTTTGCATATCTCGATACAGTCTTAAAGCATAAACGTCCCCACGATATTGGCCTGGCTCAGGTGCAGGAAACGGAACAGCTCGTCAACCTCTGCACTCCGGGACTTGCGGACGCCCTCCACGAGGAGGATGTCGCAGCCGCTGACCTGGAGCATGGCGTCCGGGTCACGCATAGGGTTTTCGGCAGCAAAGGCAGTCTGGCCGTCAGCCGGGAGGCACTGATTAAGCGCCTGGCATACCTCCTCCAGCCGCTGCTTTTCCAGCGTGCCGGTGACCATAATCCGCCGGCCTTCCTTGCTCAAAACCTGGAGCTTCGCAGCAGTCAGGGCGTATTCCTTTTCCGGCTCCGGCTTCTCTATGCCGGAGAGCCTGTCCAGCAGGCGGTCGAGCTTATTGCGCTTTTTCTCCTGCTCCTCGGTGTAGGGATAATAAACCGAGCCAAGCAGCGGCAGGGCGTAGCGATCCGCCAGCACCTCTGGCCCCCGCAGGGTACCGCCGAAAAACCAGCGGCAGAAATCCACCACGCACACCACCAGAAAGCCCAGCACGGCCCCCACGATGGCATAAACAATCACATCCTTCATGCTGAAGTTGGAGACAGTCTCCTCCATGCTGGCCCGAAGGGATTCATTGGCGGACTGGAGCGAGGAGATCTCGCTGTTCAGGGAGTTTATGGACTGGTTGGCGCTGGAAATCTGGCTCTGGACAGAGGCGATGGTGTCGTTCAGCTCCAGGATGGTGAGAATCATCTCCCCGTCCACATTCTCCACCGCCATCGCCAGCTCCAGGGTGGCCTGATAATCCGCCAGCGTCTGTTCAAGCCCTTCCAGCTCCGCCTGCTTCGCGGTCAGGGAGGTCTGGTCGTTCGCAATGGTGGTCTCATTGCCCGCAATGGTGCTTTGGGCGGAGGCAAGCTCCTCCTCCGTCATGACAAGCTCCTCCCCGGCGGCCAGACCGGACACCAGCTTAAAGCCCCCCAGCAGGACAGCCCCGACCAGGACGGCAATCAGCAGCGGCCGCCAGCCCCGCAGGATATACAGGCAAAGCTCCTTGATGCTCAAGGTCTCTTCATACTGCTCTTCGTAGTCTTCCATAGCTTACCTCACTTTTTATTAAGAGATACCCGGACGGCTCCACATATCCTTTTCGATATTATACGAAATCATTATAATATTTTGTTATTATAAACGATTTCTCTCTCTTTTGCAACCGGCAGCTCATATATCGCCCACATCCTCCTGGCGCAGCACCTTGCCCACGGTGATGAGAAGGCACCGGCAGTCAAACAGAAAGCTGACCCTGGCCGCGTATTCTCCATCATAGCGGGCCTTTTCCGCCGGGCCAAGGGCGCTGCGGCCATGAATCTGCGCCCAGCCGGTCAGTCCGGGCCGGACGTCGTTGGCCCCGTATTGCTCGCGCAGCAGGATGACCTCCTCCTCCGCCAGAACCAGGGGGCGCGGCCCCACCAGAGACATTCTGCCCATCCAGACATGGAAAAGCTGGGGCAGCTCGTCCAGGGACGTCCGGCGCAGAAAGCGGCCTATCCCCGTGACCTGCGGCCCCGCGGCGTTCTCCGTCATGGTGCGGAATTTTATCATGGTGAAGGGCCGCCTGTACCGGCCAAACCGCTTCTGCCGGAACAGCACCGGCAGGCCCGGCTCGTCCAGCCAAATCGCCAGGGCGATGAGCAGCAGCAGCGGAGACAAAATCACGATGCCCGCCGAGGACAGCAGTATGTCCAGCAGACGCTTTATATATTTTTCATAAAAAGAGGCCCTGCGGCCTTGGGTCGTATTTGTCATGACTTTATGAATATAGCCCGTCCCGGCGGGACGGGCCTTATTACACTACGCTCTTGGGTGCGCTTTGTTATATACGTCTTTCAACTGCTTCTTCACAAGCTGGGAATATATCTGTGTCGAGCTGATGTCCGCATGGCCTAGCATTTCCTGGATGGAGCGGAGATCCGCGCCGTTTTCCAGCAGGTGCGTGGCGAAGCTGTGGCGCAGGGTGTGGGGGGTAATGTCCTTTTCAATGCCCGCCTTCTGCTGATAGGATTTCACAATCTTCCAGAACCCCTGGCGGCTCATGCGCTCCCCGTTCACGTTCACGAACAGCGACCGCTCCGTGGGGGAGGCAATCATATCCGGGCGGATAAAATCAATGTAGTCCTTCAGCGCCTTGACTGCCGCCGGATAGAGAGGGATAATCCGCTCCTTTTTCCGGCCGCGGCAGCGGATAACGCTGGCCGAGATGTTCACGTCGTCCACATCCAGGCTGATAAGCTCGCTGACACGGATGCCCGTGGCGTACAACAGCTCGAGCATGGCCTTGTCGCGATAGCCCTTGCGGTCTGTGCGCTGGGGCTGCTCCAGCAGCAGCTCTACCTCCTGGGCGGTCAGAATTTCCGGCAGCTTGTGCTCCGCCTTGTCCGCCACCAACCGGCCCGTGGGACATTCCTCTACATGACCGTTCAGCTTCATCCATACATAAAAGTTTTTCAGCGAAGCGATGCAGCGGGACACCGTGGCCACAGAGCGTCCCTCACCCCGCAGATGGTCTATGTATTCGCACAGGGTATCCTCGTCGGCGGTGACATAATCACATTCGCCCTCGGCGTCCAGATACTCTCCGAACTGGCG
>JAJBVW010000118.1 GCA_020866945.1 Oscillospiraceae bacterium | reverse complement strand
TTTCGTGGAGCCGCTCGTCCGGCTCCACCCCGTAGCGCATACGATAGAACAAATCCTCCGGGGACATACTGCCTGCCAGCCGCAGATAGCGGGCGGCCTCCAGCCCCACGAAGCTGCCCCCAATCACGCCCACCCGCGCGGGCAGGACGGGCCGCTCTGTCAGCAGCTCCAAAACCGTATATACCGGCACTGCGCCCGGCTCCACGGGGACAGGCTTTTCCTTATAGCCACGGCCCTGAGCCAGCACACACGTATCGAAGCCGTCGGCCAGAACATCCTCCGCCGTGGCCTGCCGGTTCAGCTCGATATGTACGCCGGTCTCCGCCAGGGCGCTCCGATACCAGGTCAGCAGGTCGGCAAACTCCCGCCGTCCGGGCATGGCGGAAAAAATGGCCATCAGGCCGCCCAGCCGGTCGTTTTTCTCCCAAAGGGTGACGGAATGGCCCCGCTGGGCCGCCCGGAGGGCGCATTCCATCCCCGCCGGGCCGCCGCCCACGACCAGAATGCGTTTCTTCTCCGCCGCCGGGGTCAGCTTCAGCTCAAACTCCCGCCCGGCCAGGCCGTTCGCGAGACAGCGGATGGGCTTGTCGAAAAATGTCCCCGCAAGGCACCCCTGGTTGCAGCTGGTGCAGTGGCGTATTTTTTCCGGTCTGCCCTCCATGATGAATTTCGGCAGATCCGGCTCCGTGATAAGCGCCCGGCCAATGGCCACGATGTCGCACCGGCCCAGAGCCAGAGCCTTCTCTCCCTGTATGGGGTCGCTCATGCGGTTCGCCATGGCCACGGGGATGTCCACCTCTTTCCGAATCTCCGTTGCGAGATAGGAAAGGCCCCCCCGCGGCATTTCTCCGGTGAGCTGGGGGGTGCGGCTCTCGTGCCAGCCACCGGTCAGATCCAGCAGGTCTATGCCCGCCCTGGCCGCCAGCGGGGCGAAAGCGCGGCATTCGTCGGAGCCTCCGGCCTCCGGCACCAGGGTGTGCGCCCCATAGCGCAGCAGCACAGGGTAATCCGGCCCCACGGCCTTCCGCACGGCAGCAATCACCTCCAGAGGAAACCGGCAGCGGTTTTCAAAGCTGCCGCCGTATTCGTCCTCCCGGAGGTTGGTCAGGGGGGACAGAAACTGGCTGATAAGATACCCTGCCGAGCCGGAAATCTCCACCGCGTCGAATCCTGCCTCGCGGGCGCGGCGCGCGCCTTCGGCCCAGGCGTCGATGATGGCGTGAAGCTCCTCCAATGTCATGGCCCGGGCCGTCTCCTTGGTGAAGGGGGTATACACGGCGGAGGGAGCCACCGCCCCGCCGGGGTCTAACACGTCCGCGTTATACATATACCGCCCGGCGTGATAGAGCTGCACCGCCACCGGGCAGTCCCGCTCCCGCATCCCTTTGGTAAACGCCTGCCAGGGCTTTATGCAGCCGTCGTCCGCGAGACTCATGGTGCTGGCGCGCGCGCCCTTGCCGTCAAAGCGGCAGGCGCCCACCACCACGAGGCCCGCGCCGCCCTCCGCCCGGCGCCAGTAAAACTCGTGGAACCGGGGTGTGGGCAGGCCGTCCTGAGAATACAGGGTGTGCATGGCGGTCATCAGGATGCGGTTTTTCAGGGTGAGCGGCCCCACCTGAATGGGCTTTGTCAGGTAGTTGAATTTCATGGTCTTTTATTCCGCCTGCATGGCAAGATAGGCGTTGATGAAGCCGTCGATGTCGCCGTCCATCACGGCCTGGATGTTGCTGTTTTCAAAGCCGGTGCGGGTGTCCTTGGCGAGGGTGTAGGGCATGAACACATAGGAGCGTATCTGGCTGCCCCATTCTATTTTCATCTGCACGCCCTTGATGTCCTCGATCTTTTCCAAATGCTCCCGCTCCTTGATTTCCGCGAGCTTGGCCCGCAGCATATCCTTGCAGTTTTCAAGGTTCTGGAAATGGCTTCGCTCCACCTGGCTGGACACCACAATGCCGGTGGGGATATGGGTCAGGCGGACGGCGGAGCTGGTTTTATTGACCTTCTGGCCGCCGGCGCCGGAGGAGCGGTACACGTCCATTTTGATGTCCTCGTCCCGCAGCTCGATTTCCCCGGCGTCCTCGATCTCCGGCATGACCTCCACGGCGGCAAAGCTAGTCTGGCGGCGGCCGGAGGCGTCAAAGGGGCTGATGCGCACCAGCCGATGAACGCCGTGCTCGCTTTTCAGATAGCCATAGGCGTTGTCGCCCTCGATTTTGATGGTGGCGGACTTGATGCCCGCCTGGTCTCCGTCCTGCCAGTCCAGCAGGGTATATTTGAAGCCGTGGCGGTCTGTCCACATGGTATACATCCGATAGAGCATTTGGGCCCAGTCCTGGGCCTCCGTGCCGCCGGCCCCGGCGTGGAAGGTAACGATGGCGTTGTTGGCGTCGTATTCCCCAGTCAGGAGGGTGGAAAGGCGGGTCTGCTCCAGCTCCTCCTGGAATTTGGCGAAGCCGGTTTCCAGCTCCGGCAGAAGGCTGTCGTCGTCCTCCTCCAGCGCCATCTCGCAGATGGCGTACATATCGTCCCATGCGGCAGCGAGCTTTTCATAGCGCTCGCACTTGTGCTGCAGGGTCTTGAGCTGCTTCTGTCCGCGCTGGCTCCGCTCCAAATCGGTCCAGTAGCCCTCTTCCGTGCTTTCCGCCTGGAGCTTTTCAATTTCGCCCCAGGCCTCGTCCAGGTGCATGGCCTGCTCCAGCCGCTCCAACTCCGGGCGGCAGTTTGTCAGCTTTGTTTTATATTCTTCAAATTCCAGCATAGGTTATAGTCCTCTCCATTCGTGGCCTGTTGTGATTTACCCTATATTATATACAAATTTGCAATTTCTGTAAATAGGCAACCGAAAAGGAAACAGTTGCCCCCTGCGCTTGCTTTTCTTTTTTGCGGGAACGTGGTACAATAGGGCAAAAATTAACCGGGAGGCAAGGATTTTGAGAGTGTTCCGATTTGTGTTGTGCGCTGCCGTCGCGCTGGCGGCGCTGTATCTGCTTTTGTTCTGGCTTTTGTTCCGACTGGCCTATCGGCGGTTTCCGGAAAACCACAATCCGTTTCGGAAATATAACGAGGAAATGAGGCACCTGATGGACGACTACCCCGACCTGGCGGCGGAGGGGGCCAAATTTTACCGCTCCGTGACCTTTCAGGATGTGGAGATAACCTCCTTCGACGGACTGCGGCTCCATGGCCGCATAGTG
>JAJBVW010000168.1 GCA_020866945.1 Oscillospiraceae bacterium | reverse complement strand
GGAGCGGTTCGACTGGCGGCGGCCCAGCGGGGCGGAGATTATTGCCACCCCAGGCGGCGCGTCAACCGTCAAGGAGATATTCGACAAGACGCACGAGCTGGCGGAAGACCCCAGCAACATGATTTTCAACCAGTTTGAGCAGATGGGCAACCATCTCTGGCATTATGAGGTCACGGGCAGCGCCATCGCGGAGGTGTTCGAGCTTATCCGCCGTCCCGGCGACCGCATGGCCGGGGCCTGCTTCACCACCGGCTCCGCCGGGGCCATCGGCTCCGGAGATAAGCTGAAGGAGCTTTATCCCACCATGAAGCTGGCGGCGGGCGAGGCGCTCCAATGCCCCACGCTGCTCGACAACGGCTTCGGCGGCCACCGCATTGAGGGCATCGGCGACAAGCACGTTCCCTGGATACACAACGTCAAAAACACGGACATGGTCATCGACATCGACGACTGCGACAGCCAGGAGCTGATTCGTCTCTTTAACGAGCCGGAGGGCGTGGACTTCCTTGTGCACGATTTGGGCCTTGACCCGGAGTTCGTCCAGCGGCTTTCCTGGCTGGGCATATCCGGCATTGCAAACGTCCTGTGCTGCATCAAGATGGCAAAATATTATGAATTTACCAGTCAGGACGTGGTCTTTACGCTGCTGACCGACTCTGTGGAGATGTACGGCAGCCGCCTGGAGGAGCTGCGGGAGCAGGACGGCCCCTACACCCATGAAAAGGCCGCCGTGGATTACGCTCTGCACCTCCAGGGCCAGAAGACCGATAATCTGCTGGAGCTGACCTACGCCCAGCGTAAGCGGGTTCACAACCTGAAATACTACACCTGGGGGGAGCAGCAGGGCAAGACCGCCCAGGAGCTGAACGACCTGTGGTACGGCACAGAATTTGCCGATGTCCACACCCAGACCGCCGCCATCGACGAGCTGATAGAGCAGTTTAACCAGGCGGTGAAAAAGGGCTGAGAGCCTGTATATCTTACACAAAACGCGGCCCCAAAGCGTATGGGGCCGTGCGTTTTTTGCGGCGCGGTGCGGTGGTGTCTTTTTTCTTTTGCCGGGCTGTAATAAAAACACTTAGGACACAGGAGTTTTTCCTATGGACGAGCTGGGAGACAATCCCTTCACTTGACGATGAGGTGATGAGGAGGGGCCACAGATAGAAATTTCGACAAGAGAGGCCTCAAACCCTTGGGGCACAAGGGTTTTCTCTCTTGTAGGGTATGCAAGAGAGAAACGTGAACAAGAGATAACAATAAAAAACATAATAATATATATTATTAATAAATCTTATAACAATTTCTTTCCATGTCTTATTTTTCCTCCCCCGAAAGTTCTCTCTTGTAGAGTATGCAAGAGAGAACCCCCTTGGGGCGCAATGGATTGCGGTCTCTCTTGTCGATTTTTCCATGTGGGGTACCCCTGCGGGGAAGACCCGCAAGTGAGACAGCAACCGCAGGCAATCCGTCTTTGTAAAAGCGGCAATCATTCTTTTCAACGCAATAATCTTAACCAAAACGTAACCCTTTTGGCCGCGTTGTCCTCTATAATAATATCATATCAACACTTTATCTTATCTGACGGAGGAGCCAATGGAGCGCAGAAAGAAAATTGATTATTATCTGGACATCGCGGACGCCGCGCGGGAGCGTTCCACCTGCCTGCGACGAACCTATGGGGCCATCATCGTAAAAAATGACGAGATTCTGGCCACCGGCTATAACGGCGCGCCCAGGGGACGGTGCAACTGCGTAGACCTGGGCGTTTGCCACCGGGAGGAGCTGCAAATCCCATCCGGCCAGCGGTATGAGCTTTGCCGCTCCGTCCACGCGGAGGCGAATGCCATCATATCCGCCGCCCGGCGGGATATGATTGGCGCCACCATGTATCTCGTCGGCCGGGACGCCAAGACCGGCCAATGCCTCACGGACACCACCTCCTGCGCCATGTGCCGCCGCCTCATCATCAACGCCGGCATAGAGCGCGTTATCGCCCGTCTGGGTGAGGACGGCGTTCGCATCACAGAGGTACAGGAGTGGATAGACCAGGACGACACCGTACCAGGGTGAATACCGGCGCAAGCTAAAAAAACATCCAGGCGGGCTGCCTGGATGTTTTTATCGCTTATTCTTCCGAAACAAATGCTTTGTCCTGATACTTCAATATCCGGCAGCCGAGCGCCTGGGCCTGGGCTGGGTCATGGGTGGCCAGGAGAAGGGTTTTCCCCTCCGTACAGCGGCGAAGGAGGGACAGCATTTCCGCCTGCAGCGGCTTGTCAAGGCCCTCCAACGGCTCGTCCAGCAGGAGCGCGTCCCCATCATAAGCCAGGGCGCGGGCCAGATTCACACGCTGGCGCATACCGCCGGAAAGCTCCGCCGGGTACCTTCCCGCCGCGTCTGCAAGACCCACAGCCGCCAGCCATTCCAGCGCCCTTGGCATGGTTTCCGGCTTGTCCGAGAGGACTGCGTTCATGTTTTCCGCCGCCGTCAGCCAGGGGAGCAGGCGCGGCTCCTGGAACACATAAGCAAGCCTTTTTGCCTCCACCCTCACAGAACCGGCGGACGGAGTCAAAAGCCCCGCCGCCAGATTCAGCGCGGAGGATTTCCCGCAGCCGGAGCGGCCCATCAAAGCTATATGCGCCCCCGGCGCAATATGGAGGGAAAAATCCTCCAGCACGGGTTCTCCGCCATAGGTCAGGGTTACGGAGTCATAATAAATCATGCCTGCCCTCCCCTGTTCCAGCGCCTGTCCATCCGCCCGATGGCGGCCAGCATCAGCTTTTCAATGACAAGACTGCAAAGCACCACGACCGCCGTCCACGCGAACAGGTCAGTTGTTTCAAGATACAGCTTGGACTCATATAAATACCGCCCGATGGACTTGGCCGGGACAGTCAGCACCTCCGCCGCCACGCCCGCCTTCCATGCAAGGCCCATGCCGGTACGCAGGGCGGAGAGGAAATAGGGCATGACAGACGGCACATAGATTCTTCGGAGCGTCCGCCCCCAGGAAAAGCGATATACGGCGGCCAACTCCAGAAGATGCCCGTCCACCGCCTCTATCCCGGCGGAGACATTGGCCCACACAACCGGCAGCACCATCAGCCACACAATAAAGCAGGGCAGAATATCCCGCCCCAGCCAGATGAGGGCCAGCAGGATGATAGACGCCACCGGCGTAGCCCGCACGATGGTGAGCAGGGGGCTGAGAAGCGCCCGCAGGAGCCGAAACCGACTCGTCAGCGCCGCCAGCAGCACCCCGGTAACAACGCCCAGAACCGCCCCCAGCAGAACGCGCAGCAGACTGACGGCAGTGGCGCGCCAGAAATCCAGCGTCACCGCAAGCTCCGCCAGACGCGTCGCCACAGCCCATGGCCCGGGCAGCAGCAGCGCCGTATCCACCAGCCGGGCCAGCAGCGCCCACAGGCCGAGCCAAAAGGCCAGCACAAGCACACCCCGGCCCAGCCGTTTTACGAGCTTCATCTGTCAGGCTCAGCCGAGATAGTAGAAGTCATCCCCCGGCAGTGCGCCGCCGATGGAATCCGGGAACAGCTCAAAGAGAATTTCCAGGTAGCCGCTCATGGCCGTCTTCATCTCCTCGCCGATGATGAAGCAGACGTTGCAGTTGGGGATGGCCTTCTCCGCCACGGCGGCGCTGGTGAATACGCCGGACTCCTCTACGAGCTGGGCGGCAGCGGAAGCATCCTCGCTGAGATAGGCGATGGACGCCTCATATTCCTCCAGGAAAGCGGCTATAGCCTCCGGGTTTTCCTCAATAAATTCCGTCCGGGCCACAACACAGCCCTGCACCAGGCTCCCCGCAGGATAGACGGCGTCCCACTCCTCCGTGATGTCCAGCGCCACAACAAGGCTCTCGTTGGCGGAGCAGGCAATCGTCACCATCGGCTCCGGCAGGACAGCAATATCCACCTCGCCGGCGGCAAGGGCCGTGCGCAGGTCGGCCGGCTGGGCGTAGGTATTGTCCACCGTGACGCTCACACCGGCGGCTTCGCAGAGCGCTTCAAAGATATACGTGGGGTTCTGCGCAGGGGCATAGACGGTCATCCCCTCCAGGTCGGAGAGAGAGTCGATGGTCATGACCTCCCCATTCACCACAAGATACAGCACGCCCAGCGTATTCAGCGCCAGAAGCTGCACGCCGCCCTCGGTCTTGTTATAAATCGTGGAAGCGGCGTTGGTGGGCAGCGCGGCAATGTCGCAGGTGCCGCTTATCAGCGCGGCGGTGATGTTGCTGGCGTCCGTCTCCACGGAGAAGGTATAGCTCAGCGCCGCATCGCCATTGGCCGCGTCAGTTATCAGCTTCGCCATGCCAAAGCCGGTGGTGCCGTTGAGTACCATGACGTTCACATTTGCGCTGTCGGCAGTTTCGTCTTCTCCGGCAGATTCAGACACTTCGTCCACAGCGTCCACTTCATCCACTGTTTCCACTTCGTCCACCGCTTCTACTTCGTCCTCCGCCGCGCTGTCAGACGAGGACAACGCGCACCCGACCAGGGAGAGCGCAAGGCACAGGGCCAGCAGCAGGGATACAATACGTTTCATGATAAAATTCCTCCTTTATAATGCTATATAAATACTGTTCTTACACATTCATTTCACGGCGGCGGGCCAGGTTTATCATGCCCTCCGTCATGTCGTTCAGATTTTGCAGCATACGTCCCGCGCCGTAGGCGGTGCAGGACAGCGCGTCATCCACCAGAATGGTGTCAATGCCGGTCTGCTCAGCTATCAGCTTGTCCAGACCCCATATCTGGCTGCCGCCGCCGGAGAGGATAATGCCGTTTTCGGATACGTCCCCCACAAGCTCCGGGGGCGTTTTTTCCAGCACCAGATGGATGGCCTCCAATATCCGGGCTATAGGCTCCTCCAGCGCCTCCGCCATATCCGTGGAGCTTACGGTGACGCTCCGGGGCAGGCCGGTCACAAGGCACCGGCCCTTGACCTCCTCATAGGACACCTCCGGCCGGGGATAGGCGCAGCCGATGGACTGCTTCAAATCCTCCGCCGTGCGTGCGCCGATGAGCAGGTTATGGTTTTTTCGGACATAGCGGACAATGGCGTCGTCAAAGACCATTCCCGCCGTCTTGATGGATTCAGACTGCACCACGCCGCCCAGGGAGACCACGGCGACCTCCGTCGTGCCGCAGCCGATGTCGATGACCATGTGGCCGTCAGCCTTATTGATGTCCACGCCCGCGCCCACCGCCGTGGCAAGAGACGTCTCAAGCAAATAGACCTTTCGTGCGCCGGCCTCGATGCCCGCGTCTATCAGCGCCCGCTCCTCCACGCCGGTGATGCTCCCCGGCACGCAGATAAGCACTCTCGGCTTGAACAGGCTGAAGGACGTGATGCGGCTGATAAATTCCTTCAGCATACGGGCGGTCATGTCGTAGTCGGAGATGACCCCGGACACGATGGGATGGACGGGAACGATGTTCGCCGGGGTGCGGCCCAGCATTTTTTTCGCGTCCTCCCCTATGCGCAGGATGCGTCCGCTGGTGCTGTCCATCGCCACCAGAGAGGATTCCCGCAGGCGGATGCCCCGGCCCTGGACATATATCAGCGTGGTCATCGTGCCAAGGTCTATGGCAATATCTCTTTCAAAAAAAAGCATTTTGTTCCTCCTACCTGGTGCTTGCCAGGGTGGCGCACACAACCTCCTCCGCCCCTGCCAGAAGCAGGGTCTTGGCGCACTCTGAGAGTGTGGAGCCGGTTGTACCCCTAAACAAAAAAAAAAAAAAACCTTTTCCAGCTATCGCGGAGGGGTCTAAAGCCGTATAGGCCCCGGCGAGATTGGCCTTGCGGCGCTCCGGGGAGCCGCTTTGGGACTGGGGCTGTATGCCCCGCCGCTTTTTCAGCGTGGGCGTAAGCTCCCGGCACAGGCGGCGGGCCGCCTCCCGGGCGATAAGCTCCGTTTGGTCATAGCCCCGCTTCCGCCGCCGGCCGGGGTCGAGAGGCACCCACGTCAGAATGTCATATTCCGTCTCGACGCACTCATAAATGCAGGCGGCGACCTGTTCTCCGAAGGCCGCGGCATAGGCCCGGACACCGCTGAATTTATAGCGCAGGATGCCGCTTCTGACCGGCCCCTCATAATACAGCGCGGAGACGCATTGGGAGAAAAAATCCCCCTTCCGTCCGCTGGCCGGCGGCCTGGATACGGTGTCCTGACAGGCGGGGCATATATCCGGCCTGCCGGGCGCAATAGGGCGGCGGCATAGAATACACCGTGTTGGATAAAAAAGATCCAGCAGGTATCGTATCAGCTTATTCCCCATCTGCCATGCGGATGCGAAGGCCGCTGTATCGCTTGGCCCGGTGCGCGTTCTCGGTCATAGTCTGAATGACCTGGTCGTCCCCTACGGCAACCAGAAGCTCCGCCGCCCGGGTCACGGCGGTATAGAGAAGACTCCGATACATAAGCTGCGGCGCAGCCCTGGCCGCGGAGAAAACCACAGCCCGATATTCGCTGCCCTGGGATTTGTGCACGGTCATGGCCCAGGCGTGCTCCAGCTCGGTGGCCTGCTCATAGCCGTATTCCGCCATGCGGCCGTCAAAGTCGATGGTAAGGGTCTCCCCAGCCGGGTCAATGCTCTGGATAAAGCCAATGTCTCCGTTATAGACCCCGTACCCAACCTCCAGCTCCTGCGTTTTCCACATAATATCATAGTCGTTGCGTATCTGCATGACCCTGTCTCCCGTCCGATAGGTGCGTCCGGCATAGGAAAATTCCGGCTTTTCAGCGGCCCAGGGGTTCAGCGCTTCCTGGAGAAGGCGATTGAGGTTCTCCGTTCCCGCCGGTCCCTTCCGCGTGGGGGAAAGCACCTGTATCTGGCTTGCGGGGATACCCATATTATTCGGCAGACGGCGGCTGCAAAGCTCAACGATGGTCTCCGCGGTCTGCTCCGCGTCCCGGCGGCGCATGAAATAAAACCCGCCTTTGTTCACCCGCAGGTCAGGCATTTGCCCGTGATTTATCTGATGGGCGCAGAGGACAATGCGGCTCTCCTCCTTCTGGCGGAATATCTCCGTCAGGCGGACGGTCTCCGCCGCGCCGCTGCGGATTATATCGCGAAACACGCTGCCCGGCCCCACAGAGGGGAGCTGGTCGGCATCCCCTACCAGCACAAGCCGGCAGGCGGGGCCGATGGCCGCGAGTACCGCCCTCATGAGAGAGATGTCCACCATGGAGCACTCATCCAGCACAAGCGCACCGCAGCGCAGGTGGTCTTTTTCGTTCTTGCGGAAGGTGACGCTGTCCGTCTCCGGGGAAAAGCTGGCCTCCAAAAGCCTGTGTATGGTGGAGGCGTCGCGTCCGGTCAGAACGCTCATCCGCTTGGCGGCCTGCCCTGTGGGCGCGGCCAGCATGGTGTCCAGCTCCAGCGCGTCAAACAGCGCCAGTACCGCCCGAACGGAGGTCGTCTTGCCCGTGCCGGGGCCGCCGGTGATAACAAGAAGCTGACGGCTGGCCGCCGCCTCCACCGCCGTTTTTTGCAGGGGCGACAGGGTTATTCCCTGTTCGGCCTCCAGCTTTTCGATGACCCGTTCGGCGCTGACGCGGGTGTTTTCATAGGTATGGCCCGCCATTTCCCGCAGGCGATGGGCGGCATAGACCTCCGCCACATAAAGCCCCGCGAGATAACAGGCGTCCGCGTTAGCGACCTGCTCCCGTATCACCTCGCCGGAGTCCAGGAGAATATCCAGCCCCTCCTGTATCTGCTCCGTCTCCACGCCGATGAGCTGGGCAGTGGCCGCCGTCAGCTTCTCGGCAGGCAGGAAGCAGTGGCCGTTGTCGGCATTGTGCCGCAGCTCAAACAGCAGCGCCGCCGCAATACGCTCCGGGGCGTCCGATTCGATGCCATGGGCCAGCGCCAAGGCGTCCGCCTGGGCGAAGGAGGCGCCAATCTGAACGCTGGAAAGGATGTAGGGATTATCCTTCACCTGCTCCATGGCCTCGTCCCCATAGTAGCGATATAGCCGCAGAGCCAGGATGGGCGGTAGCTCCGCGCTGGCAAGAAACTCCATCAGAAGGCGCATCCCCGTCTGCTGGCGGAATGCGGCGGATATTTCCTCCGCCTTTTTGCGGCCTATGCCTTTCATGGCAGCCAGCTTTTCCGGATGGTCGCGTATCACGTCCAGAGAATCATCCCCAAACTGGGCCACGATGGCGGCGGCCGTGGCCGGGCCGATGCCTTTTACCGTCCGGCTGGAGAGATAGTCAAAAATAGCCGCCGCCCCGGTGGGCATGGTGCGCTCGGTATACTGGGCCTTGAACTGCTCCCCGTGAGAGGGATGGCGTCCCCATGCTCCCCATGCGGTCAGGCTCTCCCCCGGCACAGCCATCGGGATACAGCCCACCACAATGGCGGAGGAGCCGTCGTCCACGTTCATGCGCAGAACGGTATAGCCGTTTTCATCGTTATAGTATATAACGGAGGCCACCTGGCCTTCGATTTTTTCCAGCTGTTCCTGCTCCAAGGCTTACACCAAAAGGCTGATGACGCCCGTTGTAGCAAGGGATATAATAACGGCCGCGATAAGCACGCCAAGTATGATGGCCGGCAGCGCCCGCTTCATGCGCACGTCCAGCAGCGCGGCTACAAGGGAGCCTGTCCAGGCGCCCGTTCCCGGCAGCGGGATGGCGACAAAAAGCACCAGACCCCAAAATTCACATTGGCGGACTCTCTCCGCCTTTTTGCCGGTACCCTTGGCCTCCAGCCAGGCCACAAATTTCTGCATCCAGCGGGCTTTTGTACTCATCCAGTCCATCGCCACCCGAATAAAAGCGATGATGAATGGCGCGGGCAAAATATTGCCCACAATGCTGATAAGCGCCGCCTGCCAGACCGGCAGACCCAGGGCCACGCCGATAGGGATAGCGCCCCGCAGCTCCACAATGGGAACCATGGAAATGATAAAGGTGACGACGGCTGTGCCCATGCCGAGGTCGGCTAGTGTCTGTGCAATGTCCATGTTGTTTTATCCCCGCAATATCTTCCCCAAAAATTGTCCCGTATAGCTGTCCTTCGCCTGGGCGCACTGCTCCGGCGTGCCGGCAAAAACAAGCTGGCCGCCCTCGGCCCCGCCCTCCGGGCCAAGGTCAAGGATGTAGTCGGCGCATTTTATCACGTCCAGATTGTGTTCAATGACCAGAACGGTGTTACCGCCGTCCGTCAGACGCTGCAATATATCCAGCAGCCGCGCCACATCCGCCGTGTGAAGACCGGTGGTCGGTTCATCCAGAATATAGAAGGTGTTCCCCGTGCTGCGGCGGGAAAGCTCCGTCGCGAGCTTGACCCGCTGGGCCTCGCCGCCGGAGAGGGTGGTGGAGGACTGCCCCAGCCGGACATAGCCCAGGCCCACGTCCCAGAGAGTTTGCAGCTTGTTATGGATATTCTGCTGATTCTGAAAAAATTCTAATGCCTCCTCCACCGTCATGTCAAGGACTTCCGCGATATTTTTGCCCTTATAGCGCACCTCCAGGGTCTCCCGGTTATACCGCGCGCCGTGGCACACCTCGCAGGGAACGTATACGTCCGGCAGAAACAGCATTTCTATTTTAATAAGGCCGTCTCCCGTGCAAGCTTCGCACCGGCCTCCCTTCACATTAAAGGAAAAGCGCCCGGACTTATACCCCCGGAGCTTGGCGTCCTGGGTGGAGGCAAAAAGCTCCCGTATGTCGTTAAACAGGCCCGTATAGGTGGCGGGATTCGACCTGGGCGTGCGTCCGATGGGGCTTTGGTCGATGTCGATGACCTTGTCCAGATATTCCAGGCCATACACCCCGGCGCATTTGCCGGGCCGCACCTTTCGCCGGTTCAGCTTGGCCCCCAGGGTCTTTTCTATGACCTCGTTCACGAGGCTTGACTTGCCGCTGCCGGACACGCCGGTGACGCAGGTGAAGGCCCCCAAGGGGATGTCCACATCTACATTTTTCAGGTTGTTGGCCGCCGCGCCGCGCACGGAGAGAAAATGTCCGTTCCCCTTTCGCCGGGCAGCAGGAACGGCAATTCTTTTCCGCCCGCTGAGATATTGGCCGGTAATGGATTCGGGGCAGGCCATAATGTCCTCCGGCGTACCGGCACAGACCACGTTGCCCCCATGGACACCTGCGCCGGGGCCGATGTCCACCACCCAATCCGCGGCGCGGATGGTGTCCTCGTCATGCTCCACAACGATAAGCGTATTGCCCGCGTCGGTGAGCTGGCGCAGGGTTTGCAGGAGCTTCGTGTTATCCCGCTGATGCAGGCCGATGCTCGGCTCGTCCAGCACATACAGAACGCCCATCAGGGCGGAGCCGATCTGCGTGGCGAGGCGTATGCGCTGGCTCTCCCCGCCGGAGAGGGTAGCGGCGCCGCGAGAGAGCGTCAAATACCCCAGTCCCACGCTGACAAGGAAGGTCAGACGCTGGCGGATTTCCTTCAGGATGCGGTTCGCAATCATGGATTCCTTTTCCGTAAGGACAAGGCTGTCCAAAAATTCAATCTCCTGGGTGATGGGCAGCCGGCTGAACTGCGCGATGCTCAAGCCTCCCACCGTGACGGCCAGCACCTCCTTTTTCAGGCGGTCGCCGCCGCAGTCCGGGCAGTCATACTGACCCATGCAGTCCTCCAGCTCACTGCGGACGGAGGAGGACTGCGTCTCCTTATACCGACGCTCCAGGTTGTTCACAATGCCCTCAAAATCCTTGCTGAGAACGCCATAGCCGGAACCCTTGTCATAGCGCAGCTCCAGCTTCTCCCCCTTGGTGCCGTAGAGGATGGCGTCTATCCCCGCTTTGGGAATGGTTTTGATTGGGTCGTGGATGCTGAAATGGTACTTTCGCCCCAGAGCCTCATAATACATCCGGCAGATGGAATCCCCCCTGGCATTTGACCAGCCGGGGGCCATGATGCCTCCGTCCATGATGGAAAGCTCCGGGTTCGGCATGACAAGCTCCGGGTCTACCCGCAAAAGCGTTCCCAGGCCGCTGCACGTCGGGCAGGCCCCATAGGGCGCGTTAAAGGAAAACAGCCGGGGCGTCATCTCCTCAATGGAAATGCCGCAGTCCTCGCAGGCGTAATTCTGGGAGAAGGTCAGCTCCTCCCCCGTCCCGGTAAGCTCCACATGAAGCACCCCGCCGGACAGGGCCATGGCCGTTTCCGCCGAGTCGGTCAGGCGGCGGATAATATCCGGCTTCATCACCAGGCGGTCAACAACGACCTCTACGGTGTGCTTTTTGTTCTTTTCAAGGGTGATAGCCTCCGACAGGTCATAGATGCTCCCATCCACCCGCACCCGGACAAAGCCGGAGCGGCGGGCGTCCTCAAACACCTTCTGATGCTCGCCCTTTCTGGCGCGAACCACAGGGGCAAGAAGCTGCATCTTCGTCCCCTCCGGCAGCGTCATAATCTGGTCTACTATCTGATCAATGGTCTGCTGGCGAATCTCCCGGCCGCAGTTGGGGCAATGCGGTATGCCAATCTGCGCCCACAAAAGGCGGAGATAATCATGTAGCTCCGTCACTGTACCCACGGTGGAACGGGGGTTGCGGGAGGTGGTCTTATGGTCGATGGAAATGGCCGGGGACAGGCCGCCGATATAGTCCACGTCCGGCTTATCCATCTGGCCCAAAAACTGGCGGGCATAGCTCGAAAGGCTCTCCACATAGCGGCGCTGCCCCTCCGCGTAGATGGTGTCAAAGGCAAGGCTGGATTTGCCGCTGCCGGAAAGTCCGGTGAACACCACCAGCTTATCTCTTGGTATTTCCAGGTCTATATTTTTCAGGTTATTGGCCCGTGCGCCCTGTATCGTGATATTTTCGGACATCCTGCTCCCCCGCTGTGCTGTTGTTCTGTGTTTCAATCAAATCAGTAGTCTATCATTATACACCATATGGGAAGGAAAAACAATGAATTACCCATCACTCGCCCATGTGTCCAATGAACATCGCATCCCCAAACGAGAAAAATCTGTATTTTTTCTCCACCGCCTCCTGATAGGCCGCGAGGATGTTCTCCCTTCCTGCCAGGGCGGAGACGAGCATGACCAGCGTAGAACCGGGGAGATGGAAATTTGTCACCAGGGCGTCTATGCATTTGAACTGATAGCCGGGATAGATGAATATATTTGTCCAGCGGCTGCCGGGCTGTATGGAGCCGTCCGGGGCCGCAAAGCTCTCCAGCGTTCGGCAGGAGGTCGTGCCGACCGCGATGATGCGTCCGCCTTGCCGGCGGGTTTGGTTGATAATCTCCGCAGTTTCCGGGCTGACAGTGCAAAACTCGGAGTGCATCTCGTGCTCCTCTATGTTTTCCGCCTTCACGGGGCGGAAGGTACCCAGGCCCACATGGAGGGTGACAAAACACTCCCGCCCGCCCATGGCCCGTATTTTTTCAAGCAGCTCCGGGGTGAAATGCAGGCCCGCCGGGGGCGCGGCGGCGCTGCCCGGCTCTCGGGAATAGACAGTCTGATACCGCTCCGGGTCGTCTAGCTGGGCCTTGATATAGGGCGGCAGCGGCATCTGGCCCAGGCGCTCCAGAATCTCCAGAAAAATGCCCTGATATGCAAACCGAATCACCCGGTTGCCCCCCTCGGCCACGGACTCCACAACGCCAGTCAGCTCTCCATCCCCAAAGGTCACGGACGAACCGGGGCGCATTTTCTTGCCCGGGCGGGTCAGGCACTCCCAGCGGTTCTCCCCTAGGTCGCGCAGCAGCAGTACCTCCACCGCGCCCCCCGTGGGGCGGGTTCCAAAAAGCCGGGCGGGAATGACCCGGGAATCGTTCATGAACAGGCAGTCCCCCGGCCGGAGGTAGTCCGGCTGGTCATAGCAATGGCGGGTGTCGATTGCGCCTGTGTCCTTATCCAGCACTAGGAGGCGGGAGCCGTCCCGCCGCTCCAGCGGCGTTTGCGCAATCAGCTCCTCCGGCAGGTCATACATAAAATCCGATGTTTTCAAAATCAATATGCTCCGTATTGCAAATTTGTGCCCGTGTAGTAAAAGCCCAGAATGTCCTGGTAATCCTTGCTGTAGTACTGCGCCATGGCATAGGCCCCCCACTGACTCATGCCCACGTTATGCCCATAGCCATAACGGGTGCAGGTGAAGCTGTCAGAGCTTGCGTCATACGTGACGCTGTATCGGTAGGAATAGGCCGTAAATCCAAAGGCACTGAGAAAATTCCACCGAGTGAACGACGAGCTTTGGGACACGGTGGCAGTATTGCCGTTCACGTCCGTGAGGGTGATGCTCTCCACATTGCCCGTGGCCGAATAGGTGTTCACGGTGATGCCGTCGGCGGCGATGGTGCCAAGGCCCAGCTTGGAGGCCATCGAGGACATGGCGGAGCCTGTCCTGGAGATGGTAAAGCTGTTGGTATAATTGGATATAAGGCTCTTGGCGGCGGCCTCATAGGGGTCGATTTTGCCGGTGAGATAGGCAACAGTGCCGCCCCACACATGGGCCGCGTCCTCCGTGGCCCCGCCGTCAGAGGAGAAGAAGGTGCAGGAGCAGATAGACCCGTTATAGGTCAGATATATGCCCTTTGTGGCGTCCGCCGCCGCATCGGTGGCGGAGAAATAGCTCTCCGAGTAGCTGATGGCCCGGCCCCGATACAGCATACTGCCATTGTTGCATATCACATCAAAGCCATACTGGGAATAGGACGACCAGTCGCAGGTCATGACCATGCTGCGAATTGCCACGGCCATGGCCTTCAGCGCCTCGCTGGGCCAGGTGTTAGAGACCTCATAGGGCAGCACGCCCTTCACATAGTCCTCCACATCCACATAGTTTACGAGGGTGATCTTCCCGCTGCTGTAATACGCCTGACGGAACTCAAAGGCTCCATAATAGCGGTATTCGCTGTTCACGCAGGTGACAGTGCTGGTATCCGCGGGACAGATAGCAAAGGTGTCAGAGAAGGTATAGCTGTTCCCGCTACCATCCTGCACAGTGAAGGTGCTGCCGTCCGTGGTCACGGTAACGGTGCTGCTGCTTATCGTTCCGCTCTGCGTATATGTCCGATTGGAGATAGTTCCGTATGTAAAGCCGCCGCTGTTTTGCAGCGTGACTGTGGAGACGCTGGTTTCATAAGACTTCGTGCTGACAAAAAGCCCCACCCGTATGGTCTGGGCCGGAACAGAAACCGTGCTGCTCAGGAAGTTGGCCGGGGTATCCGCCACATCCTCCGGCGAGGTGGTTGCGGAGGGCGTGGTGGTTTCCGAATCCGACGAGGTAGCGCTCTGGGTATCGCCGGCCGCCTCCGCAAGGCGCTGGAAGATGGCCGCCGCTTCCGCCCTGGACGCAGCATCCTGCGGGCTGAAGCTGCCGCTGGTTCGGCCCTGGATGATGCCGTACTGCTGCATGGCATACACGTCCGAATAGGCCCAGGAGCTGATGGAGCTGTCGTCCGTGAAGGTTGTCGTGTCCGACGACTTTTCCAGAGACAGGCCATAGCTCGTAATAAAGCGGTTCAGCATGGCGCACATCTGCTCGCGGGTGATGAGGCTGCTGGGAGCGAAAACGTCCGAGGAGCCAAGGCCGGTCACAATGCCCTTTTCATAGGCCCAGACGGCGTAGCCCGCGTAATACTGGCTGTAGTCCACGTCGGAAAAGACGTGGTAGCTGGCCTGGATATAGTCGCTCCTGACGTAGCCGGTATAGGAGCCGGAGGAGACCTTGTACCAGTCCCCCGACTGGCCCACGATGGTGACGGTCGTCCCCTTGCTCAGCGTAGTAACAACACTGTAGGACGTTCCCACCCCGCTGCGAAGATTCACCCCGGAGCCGGTTATTGTCGCGGCGCACCATGCGTCCGCATTCACCCCGGCATAGCGGCCCAGCACAGTAATAAACATAGCTCTTGTCATGCTGCCGCTGGGTGTGAAGGTTGTGCTTGTGGTGCCCTGAAAAAGCCCTTTTTCGGTCACATAGGACACCGCGTCATAATACCAGGCAGAGCTGGATACGTCGGAAAAATCGCTGACCGACGACGCTGTCGCCGGAATCAGCAGGCCCAGCGCCATGGCAAGTATCAGCAAAATTCCCAGAGCGCTCAATAAAATATGTTTCAGACCATCCGTCATGGGTGCTCCTCCGTCTCTTTCGGGATGTTTTTACACAAAAAAATTCTCCACTTATTATAATGCCGGACAGAAATTATGTCAATCCGGAGAAAAAGGCGCCAGATACGCAAAAAAACTCTTGCATCCCACAGGCAAACGTGGTAAGATACACCACACACGGACAAATGACTTTTGTGTGGGGACATTTTCACAATCCTCACAACCTTAAAGTAAAGGCATAGACTATATCAGGAGGTCAAAGGAATGAACAAACTCAAAGTAGGCGTTATCGGCGGAACGGGCATGGTGGGGCAGCGATTCGTATCGCTGCTGGCAGAGCATCCATGGTTTGAGCTGACCGCCATCGCCGCCAGCAGCCGCAGCGCCGGCAAGACCTATGAGGAGGCCGCCGGAAGCCGCTGGGCGCTGGAGGTTCCCATGCCGGAAAAGGCCAAGGGCATCATCGTCCAGAGCGCCACAGACGATAAAGAAGCGATTGCCTCTCAGGTGGATTTCGTCTTTTCCGCCGTGGATATGCAGAAGGACGAAATCAAGGCGCTGGAGGAAGCATACGCAAAGCTGGAATGCCCGGTAGTTTCCAACAACAGCGCCCACCGCTGGACGCCGGACGTTCCCATGGTGGTGCCTGAAATCAATCCCGGCCATCTGGAGATTATACCCGCCCAGCGCAAGCGTTTGGGGACAAAGCGGGGCTTCATCGCCGTAAAATCGAATTGCAGCCTGCAAAGCTACGTTCCGGCCCTCCATCCTCTGAAGGACGAATTTGGTCTGACGGAGGCGCTCGTCTGCACCTATCAGGCCATTTCTGGCGCGGGAAAGACCTTCGAGACCTGGCCGGAGATGGTGGACAACGTCATCCCCTACATCGGCGGCGAGGAGGAGAAGT
>JAJBVW010000152.1 GCA_020866945.1 Oscillospiraceae bacterium | reverse complement strand
CGGTTGGCGTTTTTCAGGTCGTAGATCAGCTGGGCCAGGTCCTCGATGGAGTAGATGTCGTGATGCGGCGGGGGAGAGATCAGGCTGACGCCGGGGGTGGAATAGCGGGTGCGGGCGATCCAGGGATAGACCTTCTTCCCCGGCAGATGGCCGCCCTCGCCGGGCTTGGCTCCCTGGGCCATTTTTATCTGTATCTCCTGGGCGCTGCAAAGATATTCGCTGGTAACGCCGAAGCGGCCGGAGGCCACCTGCTTGATGGCGCTGTTTTTCTCCGTCCCCAGGCGTTCCGGCTCCTCGCCGCCCTCGCCGGAGTTGGATTTGCCCCCCAGCCGGTTCATAGCGACGGCCAGACACTCGTGGGCCTCCTTGGAGATGGAGCCATAGCTCATGGCCCCGGTTTTGAAGCGGCGGACGATGGAATCCACGCTCTCCACCTCATCAATGGGAACGCCGCCGTCCTCGGCCCAGGAAAATTCCATGAGGCCCCTCAGGGTTTGGGGACGACGCTCCCGGTTCAGGCGGGCGGAATATTTTTTGAATTTTTCATAGTCGCCGTTCCAGGTGGCCTCCCGCAGCGTTACCACGGTCTCCGCGTCGAACAGGTGCTCCTCGCTGCCGTCCCCGGAGCGGAGCTTGTGGAAGCCCACGCTGTCCAGCGTGGTGTCCACGCCAAGGCCCAGCGGGTCGAAGGCGTGGCTGTGGTGGTATTCCACCGCTGCGCCTATCTCTTCTATGCCGATGCCGCCCACGCGGCTGACGGTGTGGGTGAAGTATTTGTCTATCACGTCCTGACGGATGCCCACGGCCTCAAATATCTGCGCGGACTGATAGGATTGGATGGTGGAGATGCCCATCTTGGAGGCAATCTTCACGATGCCGTTCAATATCGCCTTGTTATAGTCGTTGATGGCGGTGTGCTCGTCCTTGTCGAGAAGGCCCCGGTGGATGCACTCCGCGATGCACTCGTGGGCGAGGTAAGGCTGGATGGCCCGCGCGCCATAGCCCAGGAGCAGAGCGAAGTGATGCACGTCCCGCGGCTCCGCGCTCTCCAATATGATGGAGACGGAGGTGCGCTTTTTCGTGCGTATCAGGTGCTGCTCCATGGCGGACACGGCAAGCAGGGAGGGGATGGCCACATGGTTTTCGTCCACGCCCCGGTCGGACAGCACCAGGATATTGGCCCCCAGACGGTACGCCTTGTCGCACTGGACGAACAGCCGGTCTAAGGCCCGCTCCAGCGGGGTGTTTTTATAGTATAGGAGGCTCACGGTCTCCACATGGAACCCGTCCCGGTGCATGGCCTTGATTTTTATGAGGTCTACCCCGGTGAGGATGGGGTTGTTGATTTGCAAAACATTGCAGTTATCCGCGCTCTCCTCCAGCAGGTTGCCGTCCGAACCCACATAGACGGTGGTGTCCGTGACGCACTCCTCACGAATCGCGTCGATGGGCGGGTTCGTCACCTGGGCGAACTGCTGCTTGAAGTAATGGAACAGCGGCGGGTCTTTTTCCGACAGGACGGCCAGGGGCACGTCGCTGCCCATGGCGGCGGTCGGCTCCGCGCCGGTGCGGGCCATGGGGAGGATAGCGTCCTTGACCTCCTCATAGGTATAGCCAAAGGCACGATACAACCGGTCGCGCATGACCTGGGTGTGGTTTTGCACCTGCTGGTTGGGGATGGGCAGATCCTTCAGTTGGACGAGGTTCTGGTCGAGCCATTCGCCATAGGGCTGGCGGGAGGCGTAATAGTCCTTCAGGTCGGAATCCAGCAGCAGGCGGCCCCGCTTGGTGTCTATCAGCAGCATTTTGCCCGGCTGGAGACGGCTTTTCTTTATAATGTGCTCCTCCGGGATGTCCAGCACGCCCACCTCCGAGGCGAGAATGAGCCGGTCGTCGTCCGTCAGGTAATAGCGGGAGGGGCGCAGGCCGTTTCTGTCCAGGATAGCGCCCACGAGGTCGCCGTCGGAAAACAGAATGGAGGCTGGGCCGTCCCACGGCTCCATCATGGTGGCGTAATAGCGGTAGAGGTCGCGCTTTTTCCGGCTGATTTTTTTGTCGTTTTTCCACGGCTCCGGGATGGTTATCATCAGGGCCAGGGGCAGCTCCATGCCGTTCATGACAAGAAATTCCAATGTGTTGTCCAGCATGGCGGAGTCGGAGCCGCTGCTGTTGATAACGGGGAATATCTTGTCCATGTTCTCCCGCATGACGGCGGAGGACATGGTCTCCTCCCGGGCAATCATACGGTCAACATTTCCGCGGATGGTGTTTATCTCTCCGTTGTGGAGAATCAGGCGGTTGGGGTGGGCACGCTCCCAGCTAGGGGTGGTGTTGGTGGAAAAGCGGGAGTGCACCATGGCGATGGCGGAGGTGTATTCCTCGCTCTGCAAATCCTTGTAGAAGCCCCGGAGCTGGCTTACCAGGAACATCCCCTTATATACAATGGTGCGGCAGGAAAGGGAGGCCACATAGGTGTTATCGTTCGACTGCTCGAAGACACGCCGGGCCACATACAGCCGCCGGTCGAAGGGCAGGCCCGCCGCCACGTCCTTTGGCCGCTCCACAAATCCCTGCAAAATGCAGGGCATACAGTCCCGGGCCTTCTGGCCCAGGATCTCCGGGCAGGTGGGAACCTCCCGCCAGCCCAGGAGCTTCATGCCCTCCTTCTCCACGATAATCTCGAACATCTTCTTGGCCTGACTGCGCTTGACGCTGTTCTGGGGGAAGAAGAACATCCCCACGCCATAGTCCCGCGGCCCGCCCAGGGTGATGCCGCATTCCGCCGCCGCGGCCTTGAAGAAGGGATGGGACACCTGCACCAGGATGCCTACGCCGTCCCCGGTCTCCCCGGCGGCGTCCTTGCCGGCCCGGTGGGCCAGCTTTTCCACGATTTTCAGCGCGTCATCCACCGTCTGATGGCTGGGGCGGCCCTTGATGTCCACCACCGCGCCGATGCCGCAGGCGTCATGCTCAAAGCACGGCCTGTAAAGCTGCTGCGCCTGTTGGGTCTGTGATGATTGATCCATTTGTTGTATCTCTCCCCTTTTGCCGGTTTGCCCCGGGGGCTGCTCCGGCTCAGTATAGGTTCAAACGCAAACTTATGACGTTTATAATAAAATATTATACCCCTTGCCTTATTGGATTGCAACACTTTTGCAATGGGAACCATGCCTGATATGTAATGACCTTTGTCAAGAGGCAATTTGCCCAAAAACAGGGTC
>JAJBVW010000020.1 GCA_020866945.1 Oscillospiraceae bacterium | reverse complement strand
CACTGACTTGTTTATAAGATTCAGTTTTATGGTATAATTCAACCATAAAAGGGCAGGGCGCTGTGAATAGCGGTTAGCCCCCAACGCACTTAGGCTTCAAATTTCTAAGAAACCGTCACTTGGTGGAGTGGCGGTTTCTGCGTTTCACAATTATCGTCACGGTAAAAATACCTAGATGAAATGTAATTCGCATGATCTCACCCCCTTCCGGGAGTGTGACTAACCGCCTTTTAGCTTTCGCTTTCACAGCGCCCTGTCCCTTTTGGCGGGACTATGTCAGAATACCACAAAAGCTGCTGAAACACAAGGGATTTCCGCGGTTTATCCCTCCGCGACGGATAGTGAAAAATCTGCTGTTGACAAAATAAGCATTTTATGGTATAATGAAACTATAAAAGGGTGCTGTGAATAGCGGTTAGCCCGAGAACATCAATCCACGCAAGCCTTAAGTAAGCATAGAACCCGTCACTGTGCCGAGTGGCGGTTCTTGTGTTTTACGATTATCGTCACAGTAAAAGTACCGATATGAAACGTCAGACGCATTTATATCACCTCCCTTCCGGGGGCATGACTAACCGCCTTTTAGCTTTCGCTTTCACAGCGCCCTGTCCCCTTTTCGAGGACTTTGTCAGAATATCACAGAAGCTGTTGAAACCCAAGGGACTTCTGTGATTTATCCCTCCGCAACAGATAGTGAAAAATCTGCTGTTGACAAAATAAGCATTTTATGATATAATGAAACCATAGGAGGGCGCTGTGAATAGCGGTTAGTCCCCCCGAGTAGCAGTTTTAACGTATCTTGAGAAACCGTCACTTTTCCGGGTGGCGGCTTTTGTGCTTCACTATTATTGTGAGGGACTATATCAGCATACCACAAAAGCTGCCGAAATGCAAGGGATATCCGCGGTTTATCCTTCCCCAACAGGTAGCGATTAGTCCCCAACACACTTAGGCTTCAAATTTCTAAGAAACCATCACTGGTCAGAGTGGCGGTTTCTGCGTTTTATGATATAGCACGAGCAGCGCCGGGGGGCGCTGCTCTTTTTTATGCTTTTCTTCGCCGCCGCCAGCGGTGGCGGAGGGCCAGGGCGGAGGTCAGGGTAAGGGTCAGGCCGGGGAGGACATAGGGCCACACGCCGGAGCCGCCGGCCTCGGGGAGGGTATAGGGCTTTAGCAGATTGGTGAAGGTAAAGTCTATACAAATCCCCACGGGATTCCCCGTGCCGGTGTATTGCGCCGTGCTGGCATCTATGGGACTTGTGTATTCCGCCTCATCTATCCCCAGCGTCGCAAGCAGCGCAACGATTTTCTGACATTCCTCGCAGTCTGCATGATTGACTACGCCATGGTTTTTGCAGAGCGAAAAATAATACTTTGTTGTGTCCAGTACATATCCATCCGGCGCATCGGCCTCCACGAGATAGTACAGCCGGTGTGAACGCAGTACGACACCTTTGCTTGCATCGGTTTTTATCACAAAGGTTCCATCTGTTTCTGTCGTCGCCGTTGCCAGAAGGCTCCATGAGCCATTCACATACTCATACAGCTCATAGTCAGCGCCTTCCAGCGTTTTTGTGGGATCATCCTCATCCACTTTTATCAGTGTGACAGAGTACTGCTCAGCAGCGGCGGTCACGCTGACTGTGGTTTTCAGTGTTTGTGTATAATAATATCCTTTTCCATCCACATAAATCTGCGCGCTGTTGGTGGCGTTATCTCCACTATTTCTTGTCATCTCCGCTGTATAGTGGATGGTGTACTGATAATGCTGCCCCACATCCTGTATGGTGAAGTTAACGATATTGGAGCCTGTGCCTTTGCTCTCCCCGTACTCATCATATGTATACCCACTTGTGTCATACGTCACCGTATATTGGCTCGTATCCAGGGTGCCGGTGTCCGTGCCGTCCTCACTTGACCAGGTAATCACAATGGAATCCGGGTTTATGGTCAGGTTTTCGCTCATGGTGTCCGTTATGACAATTTCATTCAGGTCCTCCCACGTCACGCCAGTGACTTTATCGACACTATGGGCGTTGAAATTAATCTCATAGGTGACGGTGTTATTATTTTTGTTTGTAAGGGCCTTGGAAATCGCCGTGACGACGCGAACCTTAGCGTCCGCTTCGGCGCTGAATCCCGTATCTCCCGTGGAATAATCGCCGCTTGTCAGCTCCACATGGTTGTATACATCATAAATCACCTCGCCTGTTAAATTCAGTGCGCTGTTATTCTGGGCATACGAAATACCTGTTGTCTGAAAGGTGATCGTAATGGTGACGGGTTCCTCAATATCCCAGCACGTACAATACCCCTTTGTCGTAGAAGCACATTCGCCTCCACTCCAGTTTGCACAGGTGGAGCTCGTGCAGTCACAGTAGGTGTAGAAAGTAAGCGTGCCAGTATCACCTGTTGTATAGCTATACGCTATGGGATATTTGTCCGGGTCGGGAGTAAATGATGAACTATTTATTCTTGGAACCTCATACGTTGTGTCGCCAATGGTAGCCGTTATAGAACGACTACCCCAGCTGACATCTTTTGAAGTATAATACGAACCGTCCTGGTAAATAGTAACAGGGCCGTCTACCACCTGCACGTTATACACTGAGGTGCCGCTCGGAGTCTCAGGGATATAAGCCGTGATGGTCCACTCAACATAGCCGCCGCTCATTAGATTATTTGTTCCGGCGTAGTATACGCCGGTTTTGTCGATTCCGCAGTCCGGCGTATAAATCACGGAACCTTCATCGCTTCCCTCCATGGTCACGGTGTTGCCAAAAATGGTGGAATGCTCGGAATCAAAGCTGCTTGAGAACGTGCTGGTATATTCAAGAACAAGCACCCAGCCCGTCGCGCCATAGGTGGGCAGGGAGAGAGTGGAGCCGTTGTCAAGGGTCACGGTTTCCGGGATGGTATAGCTCCAGCCGGTCGTATTCCAATAGTCCATATCGCTCTCATACACCGTCCAGGTATAGGTATCCCCGGTACCAGTATATGTCGCCGTGATGGTAATGCCGTTCGCTATATCGGCAGCCGAATAATAATGGGTGTCCGTGGTGGTGATTTCATCCACGATGGGCGTACCCACCAGGACGGAGTGCTTCTGGCCGGTCAGCTCCACCTCCCAATACAGCTTTCCATCGGAGATGCTGTTATAGCTGCCTGTTTTGTTGACTCCGGTCTCCTCCAGCGGGTCGGCGGTGATCGTCACCTCTACATCTTCATCAAAGAATTTGTAGGTTCCTTTTTCCGTGAATTTAAAGACTACCTCGGCCTGGACATTGCCGTTATACTGGTCGCCGGTTATATTGAAGGTAAGCTGATAATTCGCACCATCGAAATCGACGGTTCCCATATTCCTAGGCAGCGTCAAGGTCTTGGTATTCATTAAAATACCCTCTGGCAGCGTGAATGTATAGGAGCCATCATAGATCAGGGCAAAATTGACTTTGACGGTGACGGTATATATCTCGTCCACATTCAGCGTATATCCGCCGTCGCTGTCCGGCTCCACTGCCGTGCCGTCATCGGTCTCAAAGGAATATTCAATGCCGGTTTCAAATCCCACGCCGTTCGCGTAGTCCACATAGTCATAGAGATCCATGGAACCCTGGGTATCCATCCATCTGTTCATAAAAAGAGTGAATGTATCGTTTTTATATGTGTACGTGGTGTATTTTCCTGTATAATCATACAATGCGTCGCTGACCGCGTTTCTCTCTGTGGAGGTAGACAGGGCGTTCAAGGCATCATAGGCCGCTTTCAGCTGATTATAGGCATCAATCAGCTCCGCCGCCGTGGTCATGGCTGCAAAATCATCCTCATCGGGCAGGGCTATGAACATATCATAAACAGCCTGAGCATCAGTGGACAGCGCCGCTGCGCCAAGAGTCACCGCGCTGACTGTTATTTCTTCCTCCAGCTCCTCCTCGGCAGCCGTGGCGATGCCAGCGGACGCGCCCTCCTCCGGCAGGACGCCGTAGCCCGCGATGGCTCCGGCGGTCAGGCTGTAGGTGCTTTCGCAGACCATGTCCCCGTCGGCGGTGGCATAGTCGCCCTGAATGACGGATATGGTCGTTTCCGTGACAGCGGAAACCACGCCCACGGTGTCAAGCTTTCCATCGCCGTCGGTGTCGAAAAACGCCAGGTCGCCGGGGACGGGGGTATACTCCGCGGCGTCGGCATACAGGGACAGACCTTTCAGCTCCGCGGCCCAGGCGTAGGCGCCGGAGTTCAGCGGGAACGCGCTTATATCCACGCCCCCATAATACAGGCAGAAGGAGGCGAACATGGCGTCCCAGTCCACATATTCAAAGCCATCGGCATACCACGCCCCATAGCGGGTATAGCCCTTGTGGGTCTCCCCGTCGTCCGCCAGGGTGAAGTTCGCGGTGCTCTCGGTATAGCCAAGCTGGCTTTTTGCGACGGCCACCACATCATCCGCCAGCACACCGGTCATGCCGGGCAGGGTGGCCTCCCAGTCAGAAGCGGTCTCCACGTCGGCGGTCTCGTCTATCAGGCAGGCTACGGTGTGGGTGTGCTCCTCCAGACCGCAGACAAGCTGCGTTTCATAGCATTCCTCGGTGTGCGTATGCCCCTCCGTGGCCTCGCATTCCTCCAATTCGCAGACAAGGACAGTCTGCTCCTCATAGCATTCCTCGGTGTGCGTGTGGCCCTCGGATTCCTCCAGCCCGCAGGTCAGCTCCAGGGTATAGCAGCTCTCGCCGTGGGTATGACCCTCGCTCTCCTCCAGCCCGCAGGTCAGATTTCCCTCCTCATCGTAGCAATCCTCGGTATGTGTATGGCCCTCGAACTCCTCCTGTCCGCAGGTCAGGGTGTTGGTATAGCAATCCTCGGTGTGGGTATGGGCCTCAGATTCCTCCAGCCCGCAGACGAGGACGGTCTGCGTTTCATAGCAGTCCTCGGTATGCGTGTGGCCCTCTGTGGCCTCGCATTCCTCCAGCCCGCAGACAAGCACGGTCTCATAGCATTCCTCCGTGTGGGTATGCTCCTCCATGCCGCAGAAGGTCTCATTGGTAGCCGCCGCGCCGGTGAGGCGCAGCTGCCAATAGACGCACGTCGCCACCACCAATGCCAGCGCCAGCAGAATCAGCATCAGCCGGCGATGAATATGGCGCTCCTTTTGGAATTTTTCAAGATATGCATTGACTAAATTCTGCATTACGCTACCTCCTGCGTTGACGTTTTCAGGACAGGCTCTTGCTTGCTATCGGCGCTGTTTTTACGGGTCCATGCCCGTGCAGCGCACAGTCACGCGGGTTTTTCCGCCTATGGTGCAGGTGAACAGGGTCAAATCCCATTCGCTTTCAATCATGGCCTCTATATCCGTGGGCTGGAGGATAACAACCTCCCCCACCTCATATGGAAACACCGTGCCGTTCACGTCCGTAAAATACAGTGTGTCGCCGGGTTCCAGATATTTCAGGGTTCCAAAGTGGTATTCATAGTTATGGGCGCAGATAACTAAATCGTCTGTCCAGACGGAGCCGGTATAGCGCCCCGGGGCAATCTTCAGGCCCGTATAGCTCCACTCCGCCATCACCGGCAGCTCCAGCTCCAATATGGGTATTGTCAGCGTGCCTATATAGTCATACCCGTCGATTTCAATGGTGTCCATCTCGGCGCTTTCCCGCTGGTCATACTGGTTATAGACAGAGATCGTCGCGCCGGAATCGGCGATTTCCGCTTGCAGCGTTTCCAGAACCGCCTGGGCGTCGCTGCCCGCGCGGTCATTGTCCCAGCGGTTATACAGGAGCAGGGCCAGGGCCGCGAGTATCAGAAGCCCGCCCAGCGTCATGAGCAGAACGCCGCCCTTACGCCGCATTGCCCCTCTTTTTGCGGTCGGTCACGACCATAGCCCAGCCAATCGCGAACAGCACGATTCCGCTCGCCGCCAGCACCGGCACCGGCCAGTTGAGCTGCCCGGTCTGCGGCAGCGTGGTCGTCGTGGTAGTCGTCGTTGTCGGGGTCGGCGATACGGATTCCGGCGGGATGGTGGCGGCGGTATATACCTCCACCTTGGGACTGGCATCCACGTCATAGATCCAGGCATCGCTTCCCGCGAAGGGCACCGTTACAAGAAAGGGCGAAATCGCGTTATAGCCGGTGGACTGCGTGGTCTGCGTCACGAGATACAGGCCCAGCGTCAGGCCGTCGAAGCGGACAGTTCCGTCCGCGCCAACAGAGGCAGTCGTGCCGGTAATTTGATTATCCTCCGCATAGTCCGCGAGGGCGGACGCCAGGGCGGCGTCGGTCACGTCCAGCGTCTCCCCGCAGTTCGCGAAGGCTTCCGTATAGGCATAAGCCATGCTGCCGTCGTCCAGATACAGCGTCGCCACCTGGCAGATGGTCACAGCCCCATCCGTCACGGTATTCCCGCTGCTATCGGCCAGCGTCAGGGAGACGGAGCCGGTCTTTTCAAAATCCAGGGAGGCGGCGTCCGCTTCCGCATAGGCCGCGAGGCCAAGGGCGAAGGTCATAGCCAGGGCCAGCGCCAGAACCAGCGCCGGGCGGGCCGCTTTCGGTATATGCTTCATACGAATTTTTCCTCCTATTTTTTCTTCTTCCTTCTGGTGCTGACCAGAAGCCAAACCAGCAGCAACAGCAGCAGCGGCACGGCTACGACAGTCGCGGCCACGATGGTGTCAATCTTATACGCCTCGGCAGTGACATGGACAAGGGCGGTCTCCTCAGTCGCCACCCGCACGCCCCGCACAAGAAGCCGGTGCGAGTTCACGCCATACGGCGTGCAGGTCATGAGCGTGCAGTAGTCCTCGCCCTCCTCGATATAGAGGTCTTCAAGCTCAGTCGGTTCTACAATCGTTATCTGATCCACCTCGTAGGTGAACACCTGGGTTAGGACGGTGATGGTGAAGGTGTCCCCCGCCTCCATCTGGTCAAGGTCGGTGAACAGTCTCGCGCTGGGCAGGCCCCGATGCGCGGAAATGACGCAGTGGGTGCTTTCCCCGCCCACGGGCAGGCTCGTTCCCTCCAGATGCCCGGCGGCTATCTGCAATACGCCGGTGTCCGTGCCGTGGTAGATGGGGAGCTGGACGCTGATTTTTTCAATGGTGATGTACCCCATTATCCCGGTGCCGGTGATGTCCAGCGTGTCCCAGTAATCCTCGTCCACCAGGTCAGGGTTCGTGATGGCTCTGGCGGAGCCTATCTCGGCCAGGGCCGCGTTATACGCCTCCGCCGCCTCGAAGATGTCGGAATAGTCCGTCTCCGTGAGGCTGGATACGGCCTCGTCATAGGTCGCCACGGCGCGGGTCGAGACCCGCTGGTTCCACCAGTCGCTCACCGTGGGATAGAGCAGGACGGCGAGGCCCACCACAAACACGCACAGCAGGACGACCGTCATCAGGCGGTCTTTTTTTCGGGGGTTTTCGGGTTCCTTCAGGTGCTTCATGGTTCATGCGCCTCTCCCGCGATTCGCGTGTCTATTGGTTCTTCGGCAGCCGCCCGGTTATGCGCGGCGGCCATCGAACAGCCAATAGGCTTTGGGGGGTGTCCCCTGCCCCGGCGGATGCCGGGGCAGGGGGTTGTTTCATGCGCTGCAAGGGGTGAAAACGGAGGCCGGTTTACTCCGCCTTGCCCATGCGCTTGCGGGTGATGAGCAGGACAGCCGCGCCGAAGACCATAAGGCCGCCCACGATGTAGAAGATAGTCGTGCCAACGCCGCCGGTGCCGGGAAGGGCAGAGCCAGCGCCGTTCTCGATGTCGGTCTCGATTTCGCCGGTGTCAGCATCAGCAATGAAGGTCAGGTTGCCTTGGAACAGCTCGCCCTGTGCGTCTGTAATAGTCAGCGAGGTGATTCCCGTCGTCTCGTTATGAACCGCCGTTACGGTGAAATAGAGGTTATCCATGGTGTTATAGCTAGCGGGGGTCGTGGTTTCGACCAGCATATACTCGCCATCGTCCAGGCCCGTCCAGGTGAAGGTGGTCATACTGGTGCCCGTAAGCTCAGCGCCAACGGCAACATAGTCTCCCACATCTTCGTCAAACTTATACAGGGTGAAGCCAGCGCCGGTCAGCGGATCGCCACTTTCGTCCACCTTGTTGACAATCAGCTCGTAGGTGAAGACGACAACGGTCTCAGGGGGAGTATCACCGGTGGGTTCCGTACCATCCCCGTCCCAGGTGGGGTTGTTGGAATAGGTGATCCAGGAGGTGTTCTCATTGCCAGGGTTGCCGATGACGGCGTTTTCGTTCAGCTCCGCGGTATAGCTTACGGTGACGACGCTAGAACCAGCCACATGGATTGGGTCGCCATATTCATCCACCAGATCGTGGGTATCCTCAATCAGAACCTCGAAGGTGCAGCCATCAGTGAGAGGCTGCCCGGTATAGACTACGGTATAGCAGCTGGGGTCAACGACAACGCCGCCAACACTCACGACCACATCGTCATTGAAGGTCAGACCATCATCCATCACATCGTGGAAATTCAGCTGGTAGGTTTCATATGCGCCATAGTTGGTGGGCAAAGTCGCAGTCAGGGTGAAGGGAACATCGTCGCCGATGTCGTGGTCAGCGGAGGTCTGACCGGTGGTGTAGGTCGTGTCATCGGAGTCGTTGATGTCGCTGACGGTCTTATCAGAGGAAGGGGCCGCAGCCTTCGGGCTAACCGTGACATCCGCCACGACCTGCATAATATAATTGGTGTAAGTGATGTCGGTGCCGGTCATCGGAACAGCTGTGTTCTTAATCAGGTAATAGCCTGGTTCGGAGACCTCGATGGTATATGTACTGCCTGCATCCGTGGAGTCTACGCCATTTGCCGCTACCAAATACTTTCCAACAATATCCGCGAAAGCTTCCGCCCTCGCCTGGGTCGTGAGCTGTTCATCAGCTATCGTGGCAGCGTCATAAGTGCCATACGCAGCCAGCAAAGCAGCCTGAAAGTCAGTATCCGTGGGATCAACGCCGCTGCCCCAGTCGACATTCGTCAGCACATATGGATCAGCTTGTGTGCCAGTTCCCGAAAGGTCACCTTCGAAAATCTGATAGGCGGTGTATACGTAGCCGTCTTCGTCGTTGCTGATAGTAATGGTATAGCTAGTCACCGCAAGCGCGGCGGTGCTCAGCGCGAAGACCATGACCAGGGCCAGCAGAACGCTGGCGAGCCTTTTCATTTTACTCATGTTGTAATCTCCTTTACTAAAAATTTTGGTTGGGGTTTGGGTTGCTGCCTGGGGCAGCCCGGGCGGGGATTTGTTCAAGAAGCGGATCCCCCCTTTGCTGTCGCAGGATGTTTATACAAAACGCAGGCTGCGATTCCCGGCAGCAGGCCCGCAATTGTATACGATAGGTTATGCGCCGCTGGGGGCGCGGGGTTCGGCTGATCGCGGCTTCGGCTTTTCACCCGGCGGCTTTGGCCGGTTTTTGAGAGAATTATCATGCTTATATGCTCCTTATATGGTAATAATGGAAATTCGCTTCAGCGGCCAGATGCGGAGAATGACCTTCCCCACAATCTGCTCCGTTTCGATGCAACCGACGGCGCTGCTGCGCGAGTCGATGGAGGTCGTGCGGTTGTCCCCCAGGACGAAGTAGCGGTTTTCCGGCACCTGGTAGGGATAGCTCAGGTCGCTCTCCCCCAGAGATTTTTCCGTTACATACGGCTCATCCAGCAGCTCATCGTTCACATAGACGTTTCCCTCCTCGTCTATATCGACTATATCTCCCGGCCCGGCGATTACACGTTTCAGGAGCAGCTTGTTCTGGTAATAGAAGCCCAGCAAATCGCCGGTCTCGAAGCTGTCCGTTTTCACGAGGAGGATGATGTCCCCGTCTGACAGGGTCGGCTCCATGCTGCTGCCCGACACCTGGAGCATCGGCAAAAACAGCGTTGCCAGCAGCACCGCCAGCGCCGCCACCACAATGAGGCCGGAGATCGTGGGGCGCAGAGTAAGTCCGTAGCGCAGACCATATAGCCGGCGCACCGCCTCCGCGGCAACCTCCGCCTCGGTGGGGACTCTGGCCATCCCTGGTATTCTTGGCTCCATGTACCGTCCCCCTTTTCCGTGGGCATTCGCGGCAGAACCGGCGCTCAGCTTTTTCTTATTCCTCGGCATACTGGGGCGTTATTCCCTCGGCAAGCTCAGTATATTTTCGGAACAGCTCCCCGGTCTCCGCCAAAAGGCTCGCTCTGTGCCGGCTCACATATTCATCCGCCTGCGCCCGCATAGCGGCGCAATCGGCCTCTGTCTGTTCCCGAATCGCAGCGCTGTACATTTCGGTCTTGCGGGCCTGCACGTCGATGGCGTCCGCCCGGGCCTGCGCCTCGGCGACGGTTCTTTCCGCCTCCTGCCGGGCCTGTATCACGATCTGCTCCGCTTCGCTCTCCGTCGCCCGGATGGAATCCAGATACTGCTGGGCCGCCTGCTGCGCGTCCTCAAAGATGTGGTTCAGGCTCAGCGCCGCCTCCGCAATGGAGCCGGTGCTCTCCATCCGCAGAACTCTGTCCTCCAGCTGCTGATGTAGCTCCTCATTTTCGGCCCGGAGGGCCTTTTCGTTCTGCTGTAGGGCGTAGATGATTTCGATAAGCTCCGTGCGGTTCATTTTCCGCAGCTCTTTTTCCGCCATGTGTTTCCAACTCCCCTCTGTGTTGTGCTGGTGATAATTTGTGCTTCCCGGATGCGCCGGTCATGTAGCGGCAGAAATTCGGACTTGACAATTCTGGGTTATTAATAAACATTTCAAAATTGTAATATCCCGGGTATGCGTTCCCCTCTCAGCTCGTCAGCCAAAGAATCCATTTTTTCCCAAAGCGCGAACTGCCTCCCTCTGCCTGCACGGTGCGGCGCTTTGAGAACCTCAGAATAAACATTCTGTGGTAGCTTTTTATCTTCCAGCTTTTTCCAAAATCTACATTATCCCCCAAAAATGGAAAAAGTGCCGCAAAAGGCGTCTTACCAATGGTTTGCGGACAGCAAAAAATGGCCTGCCTCTGAAAATTGATGGACAGACCTGGGGATTGATGAACTTTAAAACAAAATTTAAAAATTATTTTTCGGAAAAGGGTTGATTTTCCAAGAAAGTAATAGTATACTATTTGTAGCAAAATAGGATAATTGTAAGCTTTTTATTTCATGTTATATATTTGACTACCACAGAATGTTTATTCTGTGGTAGTTCCGTTTATAACACCAGTTTCAGCCGCTCCATGGTGCGCTGGTAGCAGTCCTCAGTGGACATGACATAGAGCCGCGTCGTCTCCAGTCGGCTGTGGCCGAGCACATCCGCAAGATGGGCGAGGTTTTTCTCCGCGGCGTAGAAAAGCCGCGCGAACAAATGCCGCAGGTTGTGCGGGAACACCTTCCGGGGCGACACCTTCGCCGCCCGGCACAGGCTTTTCATCATGTGGGCGATATTGGAGCGATCCAGGGGTCTTCCGCTGCGCGTCTGAAACACCGGGCCGGAGCGGCAGCCCCTTTTTTTGAATATATCGGGTCAGCTTCTTTTTCAGCGCGCCGGGAATAAGAATGACCCGGGCCTTCCCTTTCATGCGTATCACCGCGCGGCCGCACTGCACCGCGTCCACAGTGATATACGCAAGCTCGCTTATGCGTATGCCCGTTCCGGCGAGGGTAATCAGGATGTGGTAGAGGCGGTCGTTTTGCTGCTTCTTCGCCGCCGCGACCAGGCGCTCATATTCCGGCTCCGTCAGCTCCCGCTCCGACTCCCGGAACGGCTGGCGCTGGGTGCGGAGGAGCTTTAATTTCAGGTGTTCAAGGCCGGCGAAGGCGAGGTAGGCGTTCACGGCGGAGATATAGCCATTCACCGTCTGGTCGCGGAGCAGCTTTCGTATCTCGTCCCGGAAGGAAAGAAGTGCCTCCTTTGTAACCTCCGCGCCGTTTAAAAACAGCATCAGCCGGCAAATGGCATGAATATACTTTTCCACCGTCGCCTCCGCCTTCTCCCCCCGCCGCAGCTCCGCCTCAACCGCGGCGATGGTTTCATTTGTAATGATACTCACTGCTCTCTCCTCCTGATTTTGAATGTTATTGTTTAGAATATGTACTTTTCTAGATTGTATCAAAATCCGGAGAATCGATGAAGCATCTGAGAAAAATTCGCTTCAAAAAAGCAGTATTTTCGCGCAGGGATTATGCGAATAAAAAACAGGAGAAACCCCAAGGGGCTGCTCCTGCACTATTTATCTCGGCACGGGGGGTAGTCTATCAGCAAAATGGCCTTTGGACACATTTTCTCTCAACCAGATTTCACTGCCTAAATTGTTCCTCGCCATGGACGCTAATCCTGCTTTTTGTTTTTCAGTTTTTTTAGCAAATCTGTTTTCGGTTCAGTTCCTACCGAGATATGTTTCAACCCCGTCATATTTCGTTGCAGCATGATGAGCGTCATAATCACTGTGACAATCCCAATCTCATTCCCATAGAAACAGAAAGCGGGGATAAGAAAAGCGGCTGGAATGAGAACAGCGCCTATCGAAAGATAGTGACTGGCCAGAACGCCGATTCCGCCAATCACACACGCCAGCAGACCATAGCCTAGGGAAACGCTGATGAGGGCCGCACAGGTGCAGGCGACACCCTTGCCACCCTTGAAATGGTGCCAGACAGGAAAGTTATGGCCGAGGATCGCTCCAAGCCCGGCATATACGGCTGCTGCCGCTCCGGCTTCCGGGAATAAAACCATGCGGCAGAGCAGACACGGGAGAAAGGTTTTGAGCAGGTCTCCCGCCAATACGAGCGCGGCGGATTTTGCCCCATCCTGCGCTGCGATGTTTGCCATCCCAGGATTGCCGCTGCCTCGCTCAAACGAGCTTTTTCCGGCAATCCTGCGCGAGACAAGCTCAGCTGTCAGGAAATTCCCAAACACATACCCCATCAGAAGGCTCCATATTCTGAACATCGAATCCCTCCCAAAAACAGGCTCCTCTCTCATCTTGCTTATTCTTCCCGCTGACACTTCTATATTTATATTGTTTCTATTATAGCAGTCCGGTCATGTCTAAACAAGACGCACGAGCAGGATTTGGCAAACCAGACGGCTGCACATACCCCCGAAAAAAATCCTTGACAAACGCCCTGACAGGGCCTATAATCATGAAAAGAGCAAAGGTGTTCTTCCTGGAGGAGTACGCCTTTGTTTTTTTATGTGCTAATTTGACCTTATAGGAGAGTATAATGTTATGTGTGCTATCATGGGCTTTACCCAGCGGACGCTGACAGAGGAGCAGCTCCGCCCCTACTTTGAAAAAACAGTCTCCCGCGGGCCTGATATGAGCCGGATAGAAGAAGCCGGTTCCGGCTGGCTGTGCTATCACAGGCTCGCCATCATGGGTCTGAACGAGGCCGGTATGCAGCCCTTCCACCTGGACGGAGATATGGCCATCTGCAACGGCGAGCTGTATCTGTTCCGTCCCCTGCGGGCGGAGCTTGCGAGGGAATACGACTTCATCAGCGATTCGGACTGCGAAATCATCCTGCCGCTGTATCACAAATACGGGCTGGAGATGTTCTCCATGCTGGACGCGGAATTTGCCATGCTGATATACGACAGCAAACGGGACGAGATTATCGCCGCCCGCGACCCCATTGGCATTCGGCCCCTATTCTACGGCTATATGGAGGACGGGAGCATGGTCTTTGCCAGCGAGGCGAAAAACCTGGTGGGCCTGTGTGAGAACGTGAACCCCTTCCCTCCCGGGCATTATTACGCCGGAGGCCGGTTCGTCCGCTACGCCGACCTGACCACCGTAAAGCCGGAGGAATACGTCACTGATGATATAGAGACCGTCTGCAAGAACATCCGTGAAAAGCTGATTCTCGGCATCGACAAGCGCCTGGACGCGGACGCGCCCCTGGGCTTTCTTCTCTCCGGCGGCCTGGACAGCAGCCTTGTCTGCGCCATATCCGCCCGTATCCTGGGCCAGCACATCCGCACCTTCGCCATCGGCATGGATAAGGACGCCATCGACCTGAAGTACGCCCGCGAGGTGGCGGACTTCATCGGCGCGGATCACACGGAGGTCTATATGACCCGCCAGCAGGTGCTGGACTCTCTGGAGGAGGTCATCTCTCTGCTGGGCACCTACGACATCACCACCATCCGGGCCAGCATGGGTATGTATCTCTGCTGCAAGGCCATCCACGAGACCACCGACGTGCGCGTACTTCTGACCGGCGAAATATCCGATGAGCTTTTCGGCTATAAATACACAGACTTCGCCCCCTCCCCGGAGGCGTTCCAGGAGGAGGCCAAAAAGCGGGTGGATGAGCTGTATATGTACGACGTTCTCCGGGCCGACCGCTGCATCGCCTCCAACTCCATCGAAGCCCGCGTCCCCTTTGGGGATTTGGAATTTGTCAAATATGTCATGAGCATTGACCCGAAGATGAAGGTCAACACCTATGACATGGGAAAATATCTGCTGCGCCACGCCTTTGAAAAGGATCACCTGCTCCCGGAGGACATCCTCTGGCGGCAGAAGGCCGCCTTCTCCGACGCCGTGGGTCACTCCATGGTGGACGATTTGAAGGAATACGCCGAGGCCCACTACACCGACGAGGAATTTGAGGAGCGCCGCACGGCCTATGATTTCGCCCAGCCCTTCACGAAGGAGAGCCTGCTCTATCGGGAGATTTTTGAAAAATACTACCCCGGCCAGGCCCCCATGGTAAAAGACTTCTGGATGCCCAACAAATCCTGGGAGGGCTGCGACGTGAACGACCCCAGCGCCCGCGTTCTCGCCAACTACGGCGCAAGCGGCCAGTAAAACATACTGACCGCCCACTACACTTCGTATCAGCCGGCAAAGCACTCTGCCGCTGATATATACTCTCTCCTGCCGGAGCGGCCAGCACACCGCTCCGGCACTTTATTGTTATTTATCCTTGCAACCGCAGCACAGCCTGTATGGCGGTCTCACCTGTCTGGTTCTGAACCAAGAAATGCCAGCCCTCATCGTCCTTCCTGCGATAGATAGAGAGGGTCTGCCCCTCAAAGCAGGCGGCGCGGTAGGCCACCTCTACCTCCCGGACGGGCATATCCGCCAGCTCCGCCGTGGTGAAGGTACCCAGCAGCATACGCACATAGGCTACGTTATTCATGTGGCGTCCCGTGTCGATGTCCTGAGAGCCAACAATATAGGTCTTTACAAGGTTTTCCGCCGCAGGCGTCTCCCGGAAGCGGGTGAACGGACCCGGGCACATCTTTTCCGGCCAATGCTCCATGGTCAGGGGGTATCCGCTGTCCGCCGGCTTGACCATGCGTCCGCTGTCCATATTCTGCACAATCCACTCCGTCCGGCCCTCTGCCAAAACCTCCTCGCCCTGCTTAATGCGGTAATTGCGGTCGTCCTTCACCGCGCCGGGAACATTGGGCCAGCTTTGCACACGAACCGTCTCCATCATCTTCGCCCGGCGATAAATGCGCACCCGTGTGCGCACAGCCACCCAATAGGCTCGTCGCTTGGCCATATCCCAAATACCGACCCCTAGCTTTTCTGCGTGCTCCGCCGCCAGATCCTCAAACAGGTCAAAAATCGCCGGGATGCTGTGTTCCCCCTGGGCGTCCGTCATGCTGGAGAGAATCTTCAGGTCTCTTTCCAATAAACCGTCCATATCATTTCCGCCTCTCTGTTTAAAATATACGCCTCAGCCTCCCCGCAAAAACAAGGAGGCTGACTGCTTACCCGTTCCAAAGGACGACCTGGCCGCCCTCCCGGGTTTTGTTCATATCAATGATTCGCTGGTTCCGGGAACCGCGGAAGCGAAGGCCCACTTCTTTTTCCGCCAGGATAAAGGGGCCGTCCACCAGCACGTCCAGCAGGGCCAGCATTTCGTCCGTCACCTGGCACCGGGGGTGACTGCCGGGGCGCAGCAGGTCTTCATAGAGAAAGCCTGTGAAGGCCCAGATATCCTTTTGGGGAAACCGCTCCCGCACCCGCTTCAGGAAGGGGGTCAGCACCCGCTGATTCCCCGGCTCAAAGGGGTCGCCCCCCAG
>JAJBVW010000085.1 GCA_020866945.1 Oscillospiraceae bacterium | reverse complement strand
GCCTGGCAAACCTTGGGGTACCGGGAAAGCTTCTGTTTTCCTATGGCTTCATGGCCTATTTGGCCATCATCATCGCCCTGATAGCGAGCTGGCGTGTTAACCGCACCCGCGTGGGACTGAACCTGCGGGCCGTGTGCGAGGATCCCGCCACGGCGGATGCCGCGGGCATTCATGTCACCAAATATAAATACCTCGCCACCTGCATCGGCGCGGGCATCTCCGGCCTGGGCGGGCTTTACTACTGCATGGACTACATCAAAGGCACCTGGACGACGGACAGCACCATCGAAGCCCTGGGCTGGCTGGCAGTGGCCCTGGTCATCTTCGCCACCTGGAAGCCGGCGCGAGCCATCTGGTCTGCGTATCTCTTCGGCGTCCTCTACTGGGCCTATAACTATATCAGCGGCCTGACCCGGGCCAGTATAGAGCTGTTTAAAATGCTGCCCTATGTGGTGACAATCATCGTGCTGATCGTAGTCAGTATGCGCCACTCCAAGGAGTCCCAGCCTCCCGAAAGCTTGGGCCAGAGCTACTTTAGAGAAGAACGATAAATCAAAAAAGGAACGAAACATCTTGGACTTTCAAAGCATTTTCTTCGACCTGGACGGGACGCTGACGGACTCGGCTCCAGGCATTACCAACGCCATCATCTACGCCCGGAAAAAATGGGGTCTGCCCGCAGGCCCCCCGGAGGAATATTACAAATTCATCGGCCCCCCTATGCCCCAGAGCTTTCAGGACTACTGGGGCTTTTCCCGGCCCGACGCGGAGCGCTTTCTGGCCGATTACCGGGAATACTTTATGGAAAAGGGCCTCTTTGAAAACAGCGTCTACGACGGCATCCCCGCCCTGCTCCAGTCCCTGCAGGACCAGGGCCGCCGCCTGTTCATCGCCACCACCAAGCCCACCGAATCCTCCCTGCGCATCGCGGAGCGGTTCGGCCTGACCCCCTATTTTGAGTTTATATCCGGCAGCAACCCGGAGAGGGACAACACCAAGGCGGACGTGATTGCCTTCGCGCGGGACACGTGCCGGGTGGATATGTCCAGCGCCGTCATGGTGGGCGACCGCCGCCACGACGTAGAGGGGGCCAGGGCCTGCGGCATCGACTGCATTGGCGTGACCTACGGCTTCGGCAGCCGTCAGGAATTGGAGGAAGCCGGCGCAAAATGGATAGCCGATTCCGTTTTTTCGCTTGCGGCCTTGCTCCTTACATGATATGATAATAGTTGGGCTTCAAAAAGCGAGCCTCTGATAGAAATTGAATTTTGAAAGGATGTGACAGCACAATGGATGCAGGCAACAGTACCGGCACAAAACGAGGGCGACGGCGGCGGGCGTCCATTGCCCGCTGATACACACCCCCTTTGTGTCTTACTCCTGCCTGAGCGGAGCAATCCGCAGGGCTGGGCCATGCCCGGCTTGGGAGCAATCCCAGACTTAGAAAAGGAGGAAGAACAATGGCTGAACGCAGTATTACCCTGGAATCCACCATCAGCACCCTGGCGGAGCAGAAAAAATACCCCGCCCTGCGGGACATCCTGGTGACGATGAACCCCGCCGACGTAGCGGCGCTGTTTGACGAGCTGGAGGAGCATACCCTTCCCCTTCTGTTCCGGCTTCTGCCAAAGGATCAGGCGGCGGAGACCTTCGTGGAGATGGACGCCGACACCCAGGAGCTTTTGATTCGCGGCTTCTCTGACAGCGAGCTGAAGGAGGTCGTAGACGAGCTGTATGTGGACGACGCGGTGGATCTCGTAGAGGAAATGCCCGCAAACGTCGTCAAGCGCATATTGCGCCAGGCGGATGCGGAGACCCGCAAGCTGATAAACGAAATTCTCAAATACCCGGACGACTCCGCCGGCTCCATCATGACCACGGAGTTTGTAGACCTGCGGCCCACCATGACCGCGGCAGACGCCATCAAGCACATCAAGCGCACCGGCGTGGACTCGGAGACCATCAACACCTGCTATATCACCGACAACGGCAAAAAGCTCATAGGCGCCGTATCCATCCGGGCCATCATCCTGGCGGAGGATGAGGAGCTAATGGAGGACGTCATGGAGGACAACGTCATCTCCATCGGCACCCTGGCCGACCAGGAGGAGGCCGTCTCCATGTTCACCAAGTATAACTTCACAGCCCTGCCGGTCGTGGACGGAGAGGGCCGTCTGGTCGGCATCATCACCGTGGACGACGCCATGGACGTCATGGAGACGGAGGCCACGGAGGACATCGAAATCATGGGCGGCGTTACGCCTATCGCCAAGCCCTATCTGAAAACCAGCGCCTTCCAGTTCTGGAAAAGCCGCATCCCCTGGCTGATGCTTCTGATGATTTCCGCCACCTTCACGGGCATGATTCTGAATCACTTTGAGGACGCGCTGGCCGCCGTGACGGCGCTGACCCTGTTCATCCCCATGCTGATGGACACCGGCGGCAACTCCGGCTCCCAGTGCTCCGTCACCGTGATTCGCGCCCTGTCCCTGGGCGATCTGTCCTTCTCGGACATTGCCGCCGTGATATGGAAGGAGATCCGCGTGGGTGTTCTCTGCGGCGTGAGCCTCGCGGTGGTGGCCTTTGGAAAAATCATGCTCATCGACCACCTGCTGCTGCATAACGACGGCGTCACCGTCCTGGTGGCTCTGACCGTATGCCTGACGCTGGCGCTGGTGGTGCTGGTGGCCAAGATTGTGGGCTGCATCCTGCCCATGCTGGCGGATAAGCTGGGCTTTGACCCGGCGGTGATGTCCAGCCCCTTCATCACCACCATTGTGGACGCTTTGAGCCTGCTTATCTATTTCTGCATTGCCCAGCAGCTTTTGCAGCTGTAAGCGGCTCCCTTGACAACAGCCGCGTCCCTGTGCTATCATGTAGGGACGAGAAACCCCAACGCTTTGGAAGGAGGCGGTATTGTGGCTTTGAACGCCACCCAGCGGCGCATTCTGGGCGAGGCCAAGCGCATGGTGCGCTCGGAAAAGCTCGCCGATTTCCTGAACGACTACAAGAGCTATTTCCACCGCCGTTCCACGGGCTATTATGACGACAGGCTGGTGTATATCACCCGCTGGCTCGTGAACGACGAGCAGCAGCATATAGACGACTTCTACAACCGATGAAAAAAAGGGGCTGTATCAAAACCGGTGGGTTTTGATACAGCCCCCTGTTTATACGGACGGGGCGGGTCTTTTGTCCGCTGGACGTCGTTGCGGCTCCTTGACGTACTGATGTACG
>JAJBVW010000207.1 GCA_020866945.1 Oscillospiraceae bacterium | reverse complement strand
CAGTTCGTTGAAAAGAACCAGCTTCAAGGTAGGATGCCTCCCCTGAAAGGGGAGGTGGCAGCGCATTGGCGCTGACGGAGAGGTTTCCCCCGTAGCCGGCACTAATTTAGACGATAGTCTGCCACGTATTACGTTAGACGATTGTCTGTATCCATATAGACGAGGTCGCTACTGGAAACCTTGCGAAGTATTCATGATAGTCGGCGCTTGAAAAGATTGGTTTTCCGCGCAATAGAATGGAGATTTCGTAAAGTTTTTGTGTCTGCCTTGCGGGCGTTCATCGGGCGGCGTCGGCCATGATGAAGCTGGCGAAGAAGAGGATGTCCAGGCCTATCAGGAGGTAGCGGGGGTAGGCGTTGATGGCGGCGGTCAGGGCGAAGAGGGCGTAGAGGACGCGCACGAGGCCGCAGAAGACCATGAGAAGGTGCCGACAAATGATTTTCCCTCGCGCCATTTGAGGCCCAGGAAGAAAAACAGGGCGCTTACGCCAAAGCCCAGCACAACGAATATCCAGAATAAGGGGTCGGTCTCCATGTATCGCACATGGAGCGACGCGCAGAACACGCCCAGAAGGGTCGGCGCCTGGCCCTCCGGCGGGCTTTTCCGGGGGTGGCTTGCAGGGAAGAAGCTATAATGAATGCGTTGGGGGTGGCTTTGGTGAGTGTTGGGTGAGGTTATTCAGCGGTTTCACTTAACTGTCTTCGGATGTCCATGCCGCCGTAAATGACGCGGATAATGTTTACGGTGCTGGAAGAGTTCTTTGGAAGATAGAAAACTATATAGTTGTTCACCGGCAGGACGCGCAAGCCGCGGCTGTGCCACGGCTCGTTTTCGTACAGGCGGAATCGCATCGGCATTTCATCAAGACTGCGGATGGCCTTCATAATTTGCTGTGTCTGTCCCACTGCTGTTTCCGGCGCAAGCAGTTCATTTGCGATATAGGAGTATATACTCCTTATATCCTGCCGTGCTTGGGAGGTGTAGACTATTTTCCAGCTCATACGCCGAAATCCCGTCTCATTTCGGCTTCAACCTCGTCGGCTGAATATACGTTGTTGTTTTCTATATCAGCCATTCCTCTTTCAATCTCTGCGTCAAACTGCGCCTTGGTCAGCGCGCCATAGGCAAGCGGTCTGTCGGCGGGGAGCTTCATCTCAAACGGAATGCCGCGCTGGAGAACCACCTGTTTCAGGAACATACTCACTGCATTGGACATGGGGATACCCAGCTCGTTTAAAATCTGTTCGGCTTGTGCTTTTAAATCGGGTTCTACCCGCGCGAAGACATTCGATGTTCTTGCCATGAAAATCGCATCCTTTCGCTGAATATTATATCCGATTTGCCTGCGAAATGCAAGCGGTTCGCTGATATTTTGTAAAAAACAGACCTGACGTGTGTCGGGTCTGTTTTTTTGTTTTGCTTCGCGTCATTCCACGCGGATGATGTAGCCCTCCTTGCGGGGCTTGGGTTCGGGAGTTTCGTCGGGGTAGCCGAGGATGCAGTTGCCGACGCCGGTGTATTCCTCGGGGACGCCCCATTTTTTCTTGAGGGCCTGGCCCTCGGGGCTGTTGAAGGATTCCTCCGCGCGGTCTATCCAGCAGGAGCCGAGGCCGATGGCGTGGGCGGCGTTGAGCATATTGCCCATGATGAGGGAGCCGTCCTTCTTGCCCTGTGCCCAGGAGCTGTCCCCAAAGACCACGATGACCGCCGGCGCGCCGTAGAAGGGGTCGTCGTCTCGGCCCATGACGGCGGCGTTCATGCGGGAAATAGCGTCGCGCTCGGCCTTATTCGTGACGGCGACGATGCAGGCCCGCTGCGCGCCCATGGCCGTGGGGGCGTAGATGCCGGCCTCCAGGACGGCGTCCAGGTCCTCCTTGCGGACAGGCTCTGCCTTATACTTGCGGATGGCGCGGCGCGTTTTCAGGCTTTCCAGTACTTGATTCATTGAGAGTTCTCCTTTCCTGCGCCCGGCACTGGGCGCACACATAAAATAGCTTCAGGTCGTAGCCGGTGATGCCAAGGCCCGCCGTCAGCGGGTCGAGCAGGCCCTCCGGCATGGTCATGTCCTCCACCTGGCCGCATTCCTGGCAGACGAGGTGAGGGTGGGGACGGCTGTTGCGGTCATACCGCGCGGGTGCGCACGGCATTTCCAGCCGCTGAATTTTTCCCTCCTCGGCCAGGATGCCGAGGTTGCGGTATACCGTCCCGCGGGCCAGGGAGGGCATTTGCTCCTTGGCGATGTCGTATATCTCCTCCGCCGTGTGATGCTCCGGCGCGCGGGAGATGATGTCGTATACAAGCCTGCGCTGTTTTGTCATAGACGCCCTCCTTGTAATAGTATTAGGATTTATTCTTAACCTATTGTACCACATCCGGGAGGAAAGTCAAGAGAGCGCCGCGAGGCTCGCGCGATGTTTTTATGTTTAATTCAGCGTGTTTTCATTCAGCTCGAACACCTCGCGGATGCGGTCACGGAGGGGGACGTTTTCGGGGGCGTTCAATTCCGGGTCGCGGGCGAGGGTATCATGAGCCTCCTGCTGGGCCTGTTTGAGGATGCGCATATCGGCGGAGAGGTCGGCAAGGTGCATTTCCGGCAGGCCGTGCTGGCGGCTGCCGAAGAAATCGCCCGGCCCGCGCAGGCGCAGGTCTTCCTCCGCAATCTTAAAGCCGTCGTTCGTCTTGGTCATGATGGCGAGGCGCGCCCGGGCGTCCTCGGTCTCCCCGTCGGAAAAGAGGACGCAGTAGCTTTTAAACTGGCCTCGGCCCACGCGGCCGCGCAGCTGATGGAGCTGGCTGAGGCCGAAGCGGTCAGCGTTTTCGACAATCATCAGCGCGGCGTTCGGGATGTCCACGCCGACCTCTATGACGGTTGTGGCGACGAGAATATCCAGCTCCCCGGCGGCGAAAGCGGCCATGACGGCGTCCTTTTCCTTCGCCTTCATGCGCCCGTGGACGCAGCCGACGCGCAGGTCGGGGAACACCTCCGCTTGCAGAGCTTTGGCGTAGGACTGGGCGCTTTTCACGCTGGGGGGCAGCTCCTCGTTTTCCTCCACCATGGGGCAGACGATGAACACCTGCCGGCCCTCCTCCACCAGGCGGCGGACGAAGCGCCATATGCGCGGGCGCATGGATTCCCCTACGGCGAAGGTATCCACCTTCTGCCGGCCGGGGGGCAGCTCGTCCAGGATGGAGACGTCCAAATCCCCATAGATGATAAGCGCGAGCGTGCGGGGGATGGGGG